>DASUMY010000095.1:0-2454 GCA_036277435.1 Sulfuricurvum sp. | reverse complement strand
TGTTAGGCGCAATTTTGGTGAGTCGCCCGAAAAGTGCATCCTGATCAAACAGCGCTTCTGTAACTTCGTACCCCAATAGCGCGTAGGCAGCCATGGCCAATTCCAGATTATCGCGCAGATAGTCGCTCAAACCGTTTTTCAAGGCAATCTGCAATGCCATGCGGTGCCGTTCAGCCGTTGTGATCTCTTGCACCGTGTGCAAACGGCACCCTTTGGCCTGTGCAATCTCCTGCGCTATGATAGTCACTTCAGGATGTTGTTGTTTTCCCAACAAAACTGTCGTTTGCATACTGCGCAGTTTTGTTGCCGCTATCGCCTCAATGGATGGACCCAAAAACGCCGCATGGTCAAAATCGATCGGGGTGAAGATGCTCAGCACTTTGGAAAATACTGCCGTAGCGTCATGCTCTCCCCCAAGTCCCGCTTCCAATACGACATAGTCACACCCTTCATAAGCGATCATTGCCAAGAGTGTCGTATATTCAAAATAACTGAGATTTTGCGCCGTTTGAATATCCAAAAGGGTCAACAGCTTTTGATGATTTTTTTCCAGTGCCGGATCGTCAATCTCTTTGCCGTTGAGCCAAATACGCTCGTTAAACCGCAGGATATGGGGGGAAGTATAATGCCCCGTATTTTTTCCGCAGCGATGGAGTGCCGTTGCTAAAAATCGTCCCGTACTCCCTTTTCCGTTCGTACCGACCATATGGATAATCTTAGGAAGTGTAATAAAATCGGCAATGCTTTGATACGCTTGAGGAAATCTATCGTAATCAATCACATCGTAAAAAAGAGGCTTTTGGGAGAGGAAGGTATCTAAATTCATCATGCCTCTACGCGATTACGCCCTTTATGCTTTGCATCGTACAGCCGCTCATCTGCACCCACTTTTAACGCACCCAACGAAGGGTAATTTTTTCGCTGAGCAATACCGATACTCACCGTCACAATAATGCGCTGTCCTTGATACATAAAATGGGCTTCTTGCGTATGTGCACGTACTTTTTCCCCAAACGTTTTTGCCCCTGACAGCTCCGTGTCCCCTAAAATGGCCAAAAATTCTTCTCCGCCATAGCGCCCCACCGTGTCGTTCACACGGGCTTCATCTTTGATAATCTTCGCAAACGCCTTTAAAACAGCATCCCCTGCTTCATGCCCGTAGGTGTCATTAATCGACTTGAACAAATCCAAATCCATCATCGCAAGGCAAAAATTGCGCCCAAACCGTTCATACTCCGCCTCTTTAACCGCTAACGCCTCTTCCAATGCCCGCTTATTGAAAAGTTTCGTTAAAAAGTCTTCTCTCGAAGCTTGTGTCGCTTCAGCCAGCTCCGCTTCCAATGCAACGATTTTTTGCCCCATATGGGTCACTTTATCATTATGGGTCCGCAAATCATGATTTAAAATTTCTACTTTTTCTTCAAGCGCTGTAGCAATGGCATACAACCGTTTGTGGGCTGCTTTAAAATCACTCGGTTTATGCGATTCCAATGCTTCAAGATCCCGTTTAACTTCCCGAATTTCCGTCGTGGAATTTTCACTCCGTTCGATTAATTCGATCAGCTGAACCGAGAGTTTCCCGAGTAATTTGTCCAACGATTTGACCATCTCTTCGACACTTTGTTTGTCCAGAGTAATCCGCATGGCAATGGCCGCTTTAATCTCTTTTTCAAACTCTTCATGAGAGACATAATCGGGATTCTCCCGCAATTTTTGCGTCAGATCCGTTGTTTTGTTATCCATTTTCGGTGCGATAGAGGGGGAAAGCCCCATAATAAGCAATTCGGCTATTTTGGAAGTGACATTCTTGGAGGGGGAACTTCCGGTAACCTTTAGTCCCTCAATCGTTTTTTTAAGATTGGCTGCATGCACTTCTCCGTACGGAGACAATTTCATCAAAAAGCTATCGTCATAAACGCTAATGAAATTTTCCCACGCCTGCTTCAAAAGCTCCAGCTGAGTTTTTCCCCCCTGTGTTTCTATAAGCGCAATCGTTTTTTTAGCCAATGCCGATGCATCCGGATTGTGCAGTGCATCGATACTCAGGGCCAGTGTTTTGGTGAGCGAACTCAGGACTTCCACTAACAACGAGGCTTCGCTGGGATTGAGACGGTTCATTTTTGAAATTAGAAATCGGATAAGCTCTGCTGTCGTTTTGACGCGATATTCTTTAACTTCATCCAGTGTCTTCTTATCCAAAAGGGAGGTAAAACGCTCTATTCCGCTACAATCTTCGATTTTCACACCCGCTTTTTTTGCCTCGAGGCAAAACGCTTCGGCATACAAATCGGGGGTCCATATTTTTCCCTCTGCTTTTAAGCGTTCTACGGTGTTTCGTACGATTTGGTTAATAGTCATCGTTTATTCCTTAGGTGGATTCGAACCTTCTGCCGCTACTTGGGCGATGAAAGCATCAATCCCTTTTTGCGCACTTTGGCTAATGGCATTAAAACG
>DASUMY010000094.1:0-3309 GCA_036277435.1 Sulfuricurvum sp. | reverse complement strand
AAAGCGCAAGTGGTCAAAGTAGATCCTGCTGAAGCGTCGATTGTCGTTTCACGCCGCAAATTGTTTAACGATGAGCGTAAGCGTAAAAAAGAAGTGATCGATGCATTGATGGAAGAGGGTAAAATTATCCAGGGTACCGTCAAAAAAATCACGAGTTACGGAATGTTTGTCGATGCCGGCGGGATTGACGGTTTGGTTCATTACAATGAAATCAGCTACAAAGGCCCGGTTAATCCTTCAAAGCTTTATAAAGAGGGCGATATCGTGACGGTTAAAGCAATCGCCTACGATAAAGAAAAACGTCACCTTTCTCTTTCTATCAAAGCGGTTCAATCGGATCCGTGGAAAGAAGTAGAAGAGGCATTGGAAGAAGGGGATACGATTACGGTTACGGTCAGCAATATTGAGCCGTATGGTGTATTTGTTGATCTGGGCAACGATATCGAAGGGTTCTTGCATATCTCTGAAATTACATGGGACAAAAATATCAAGCATCCAAAAGATTACCTCACTATGGGTCAAGAGATTGACGTAGAAGTGATCGAAATCAACTCGAATACGCATAAATTACGCGTATCTTATAAACGTCTTCAGCCGAAACCGTTTGAAGAATTTATGAAAAAATGCAAAGAGGGCGATGTTGTCAAAGGAACCGTAACGTCGTTGACTGATTTTGGTGCCTTTATCAAAATCAACGGCGTAGAAGGGTTGCTTCACAATCAAGATCTTTCATGGGACAAAAATGCGAAATGTAAAGAGTCGTTAAAAGTCGGTGATGAGATTGAAGTCAAAATTGCTAAAATCAATGTTGAAGACGAAAAAATTTCGTTGAACCGCAAATCATTGGATGAAAGTCCGATTGATAAATTTGCCCTTACGCACAAAATGAATGATGTTATCAGCGCAACCGTACGCGACATTAAAGATTTCGGTGTATTCGTTTCACTAGAAGGGGGCGTAGACGCATTGATCCGTAATGAAGATCTTTCTCCTATGACTCCTGAAGAGCTTGAAGTCGGTCAAGTAATCGATGCCGTTATTATGGTTATCGATCCAAAACGTGATCGTATCCGTCTTTCAGTACGCAAGTTAGAGCGTATCAAAGATCAAGAAATGCTCAATGAAATCAATGACAATGATGCACATAGTCTTGGTGATTTGATTAAAGACAAATTTAAATAACGTAAATGCGGCGATTCGCTTATTGGCTCTTTCCGACCATTGCCATTATCGTAGCGATTTTTATCATCGCATTTATGATTGAAATAAATCCAACTCCCCCTGCCATGCAGGAGGATACCGTGAATGATGAGTCTGCCGCTTTAATGGCGCCAGACTCCTCTGAGGGGTGGATCAGCCGCTTTAACGTTAATAAGGATAAAGGGTATTTTTATCCCGTAAATGAAGTAACCATCGAATTGGACAGTAACAAGAGCTCTCGTAAAGCTCAGATACACCATTTGGTGGTCCCTTTGAAAGATTCCTATGAATTTTTTTGTCTTAAACAAGAGCTTAAAAACAGTGATCTCCCGTATCTTTTGAATCAAGAGGGAAAGTCGATGACCGTGTTGATTGATTCAGCCGATCGGACTGAGCTCAATGCTCTTGTAGCGAAACTAAAAACCTATCAAATTTCGGCGACCCTATCGCCGTCAAAAGAGGATTAACTTTATGGAAAAATTTAAAATTGTCGTTTGTGACCATATTCATGAAGAGGGTCTCAATCTCCTCCGACAAGACGACCAAATTGAGATGATTTTTGCCGCTGACATGGACAAAACCGCTTTGCTGGACGTAGTGGCAACAGCAGATGTTGCAATAACCCGCAGTTCGACCGATGTTGATGATAAATTTATCCAGGCGGCTAAAGCAAAACTAAAAGCCGTTGTACGTGCAGGGGTCGGTGTCGATAACGTGGATATCCCAGGATGTTCCAAAGAGGGGATTATCGTTATGAACGTCCCTACGGCCAATACGATTGCTGCGGTGGAATTGACGATGACCCACATGCTTTCGTGTATGCGGATGTTTCCCTATTCTCATGATCATTTGAAAAACCAGCGTATCTGGAAGCGTGAAAAATGGTATGGATACGAGCTCAAAGGTAAAAAACTGGGCGTTATCGGTTTCGGTAACATCGGAAGTCGCGTCGGTATCCGATCTAAAGCGTTTGAAATGGATGTTATTGCCTATGACCCGTACATCCACCCATCAAAAGCGACCGATGTCGGAGTCAAATATACGACGAATTTTGATGATATTTTAGCCTGTGACCTGATCACGATCCATACCCCTAAAAACAAAGAGACGGTTGGGATGATCGGTGAAGAAGAGATCGCTAAAATGAAAGACGGCGTTGTCCTCATCAACTGTGCTCGCGGCGGTTTGTATGATGAGGAGGCCCTTTACAACGGTCTAAAATCGGGCAAAATCCGTTTTGCGGGGATTGATGTTTTTAACAAAGAACCGGCAACCGATCATAAACTTCTTGATTTGGATAATATCTGTGTTTCTCCCCACTTGGGTGCCAACACGTTCGAATCTCAGTTGAATATCGCGCTGGAAGCGGCACAGCAGGCGATTGAAGCGGCGAAAGGGATTGCGTATCCTCATGCCTTGAATCTTCCGATCGATGAAACCAAAATTCCCGGTTTTGTTAAACCGTTCCTCGAAATGGGGCAAAAAATCGGGTTTTTAGCCTCTCAGATGAACAAAGCGCCGATTGTTTCGATCAAAGTAAGCGGTCGCGGTGATATCGCCGAGTATGTCAACTCTTTGGCAACGTTCGTCACGGTTGGTACCTTGGCAGAAATTTCGGGTGAGACGATCAACTACGTCAACGCGGACTTTGTAGCAAGTGAGCGCGGTATCAAAATCGAGACGGAAGAGCTTCCAGAGAGTCCTGTCTATAAAAACCTTGTAACGGTAAAAGTGACAACGGATAAAGGGGCGATTGAAATCAGCGCAACCATGTTTAACGACGACGTACAGCGTATTGTCGATATTAATGGATTTGGCGTGGATGTTGAGCCTAAAGGGAACATGATTCTGTTTAAAAATACCGATGTTCCGGGTGTTATCGGCCAGGTAGGGACACTCCTGGCAGCGCATGACGTCAATATCGCTGATTTCCGTCTGGGGCGCAATAAAAGCGGTGAAGCGTTAGCCGTTATTATCGTCGATTCTGCCGTTAGCGATAAAACTCTTAAAGAACTTTCAGCACTGAATGCCTGCATCAGTGTCTCTTACGCACGCATCTAGTCTTTTCATTTATGAGCTTTCTCGAAAGAGAAAGGTTCATAACTTCAA
>DASUMY010000093.1:0-7354 GCA_036277435.1 Sulfuricurvum sp. | reverse complement strand
TTTGCCGCAGGATTCGGCTCTATTTATTTTAACGAGATACTGGGCAAAGTCTTTTCCAACCGCTATCGGGGGCGTGTATTTGCCCAGCGGCAGTTTGCTGCAGGAGCAGGAGCATTGATCAGCGGTGTGTGTGCCGGAATTATTTTAGAATACACCCCTGCTCCCCAGAGCTTTGGCTACCTTTTTATGTTTAGTGCGTTTGTGATGATTTTAGGGGTTGTCCCGTATGCGCTGATTCAAGAACCGATCAAAGAAAACATCACGGAAAAAGAGAAATATTTCCACTCTTTCCTCCTCAAATCCTTCGCTCTGTTACGCTCGGACAAGGCGCTTCGACGGCAAATCCGTACCTACTTGCTCGCCTACAGCCATCTGTTTTCACTCCCCTTTATCATCTTGCAAGCGGAATCCGCATTGCATCTGGGCGGGGTTCAAATCGGCTACCTGCTCACCGCGCAAGTCGTAGGGGGGATGCTCAGCAATGTCATCTGGGGAAAACTCTCCTCAAACGGAAAGATCCGCCTCATAATCATGGTGTCATTCCTAGCCTATATTGCCGCCAATGCACTGGCACTGTTTGCCTCGCAGCTATGGCATTACGCCCTTCTGTTCTTTTTGATCGGTGCTGCGATGGACGGAATGCGCTTGGCATTTTCTAATAATATTTTGATTATTGCACCCGAACATCTCCGCCCCGTTTACATCGCATTGCAGTCGAATCTGACCTCGATCGGCCTCTTCTTTGCAATACCGGGAGCGCTTATTTTGGAAAATTTCGGGTATGAAGCAGTGTACGGTTTCACCTTATTCCTGCTCGCCGCAGGAATGGTGAGTGCGAGAAATGTGGATTAGAACTTATATCCGATTTTGACTTGCGCGCGGTAGTTATCCAAATCTTCTTTATGATTCCGAGTCAGCTCTGCCGCTTGTGTCCACTGCCAGCGTATATCGGCACCCGTGTAGATCTCTTTGCTGATATCATATTTTAAACCCGTTCCTGCTTGAAGGGTAAATACCGTATCGCTTTCATGCGCGGTATCGGAAAAAATCACCCCGAAACCAGGGCCAAATCCCCATTCTACCCCATTATTCAACGTAATCAAGTAATACGGATTAAATTCAAGATTCGTCATTTCCAAACCGTCACTATCAAAATGGTTCAACATGATTTGCTGGCGAAGATTATCCCACGGCAAGGTAAATACGGGACAGTCCAATGAAATTTCGATTCCGGCTGTGGCACCTGAAGCATTCACATTTTTCAAATTCATATATCCAGCAGAGAGTCCTACTTGGATATTGGGACAGAATCCGCTGTCTAAAATAGGAAGCGCTTTAAACTCTCTGGCACCGAGGGAAGAAACCAATAAAGAGGCTAACAAGAGCGCTTTCGCATGCATTGAAAATTTCATTTATTCTCCTGATAATGTGATCAATACATCAAGTATAGCGAATAATCTCTAGTAAATCAGTGAAGGAGGGATAAAAATGTGATAAAAAAAAGGTTATCGAAAGTTTTCTGCCTCCAAAGAGGCACACTGTGATGCCACAGCAACTAGTACACTCTAGGGGGATATATATTAGCCGAGGTTGGTATAAACAGCTTGAACGTCATCGTCCTCTTCGAGTTTGTCAATCAGTTTTTCGATATCGACCATCTGCTCATCGGTAAATTCAACCGGACTGTTGGCGATACGCTCCAACGCGGCACTGTCAGGGGTAATTCCCATTTTTTCAAGCTCAGCGGACAAAGCGCCAAACGCCGTATATTCGCCATACACGCTCACTTCGCCCTCTTCTTCCTCTAAACTCTCGATCCCTGCATCGATGAGGGCAAATTCGAGTTCATCCAAATCCATATCGGGTTTTGGAAATCGGAATACCGCTTTGCGGCTGAACATAAACTCCAAAGAGCCATTATTCAGCGTTTCCCCTTTTGCACGGCCAAAAATGGTTCGGACGTTGGAAATCGTACGGGCATTGTTATCGGTCGCACACTCGACAAATACCAATACGCCATGGGGCCCTTTGCCTTCGATGTTCATTTCCGCTAACGATATCGCATCTTTGCCAGATGCCCGTTTGATCGCTGCTTCAATATTGTCTTTGGGCATATTCTGTGCTTTTGCCGTCAAAATAGCCGTACGAAGCTTCGGGTTCATATCGGGATCTTCACCCCCCTCTTTTGCCGCCATCGTGATAATTTTACCCAGCTTTGGAAATACTCTCGACATATTTCCCCAGCGCTTCATTTTCGCGGCTTTACGATATTCAAACGCTCTTCCCATACGGTATTCTCCCTATAATAATTAGCGCAATTATAGCCATTTTAGGCGATTATGACAAACGTTTTGAACGCAAAAACCCCCTATGAATGATCGTCAAATTTCAATCGCTCTGATCTTTTAAATTGAATTGCTATATAATAATGTTAATAATTTTGTCATTAAGCAGTATTCATGTCCTCTTCTCCTAAAACATTATTTTTATTTCTTCAAAAATTTCAGCTGACACCGTTCTCAATGGCATTTATCTATATCGTATTTGCACTTATTTGGATTTTCGGATCAAACTATCTGCTGACCATACATGTTAACGATCCCGTGCTGGCACAACAACTCGAAGTGTTGAAAGGGGTGTTCTTCGTCGCTATTACCGGAGGATTGTTCTACTGGCTCCTCAAAAATTGGCATGCACGTATACTCTCTACGCAAAATCAGCTCCAGGAGACCCTCGATGCTATTCCCGATCTCTTATTCGAATTGGATTTGAACGGCCGCTATTATACGTACCATTCACCCCATACCGATTTACTGGCGGCACCTCCGGAGGTATTGATCGGCAAAACGGTCCACGATATTCTCCCCCTTGAAGCGGCCGACATTTGCCTTTCTGCCCTCCAAGAAGCCAATGAAAAAGGGGTCTCCCACGGTCAACAAATCGAGCTTTTACTTCCCCAAGGGAAAAGATGGTTTGAACTTTCCATATCCCGCAAACAGTTGCAGCATCATGAGACGCCACATTTTATTGTCATCTCACGCGATATCACCGAACGCAAAGAAGTAGAAACAACCAATCAGCGTTTAACACAGCTGTACAACGCGCTAAGCCAGTGTAATCAGGCTATTGTCCGCTGTAGCAACGAATCAGAGTTATTCAAACAAATTTGCCAGGATGCCGTGATGTTTGGCGGAATGGAGATGGTATGGATTGGCCTGTACGATGAGCAAAGCCACCATATTAAACCCATTAGCTACTATGGAAAAGGGACAGATTATCTTCAAAATCTTGAAATTTCAGTCGACGCTCAGGATCCCAGAGGACAAGGACCAAGCGCAATAGTATTCCGTGAAGACCGCCCATTTTGGTGCCAAGACTTTCAAAATGACCCGGCTACGGCATTTTGGCACGACCATGGCAAACTGTTTGGTTGGAAAGCGTCCGCCGCCGTCCCTATACATCGCAACGGCATCGTGATCGGAACCTTCAACCTTTATGCAAACCACAAAAATGCTTTCGATGATATCGCTAAAAAACTCCTGATCGAGATGATGGGTGATGTCGACTATGCGCTCGACAATTTTGAACGAGAGATCAGACGAAAGAAAACAGAAATGGAATTGCTTAAACGGACACAAGCCATGGAGCAAAGCCCGAATTCAATCATCATTACCGATTTCAAAGCAAATATTGAATACGTCAATACCGCATTTATCAATAATACCGGATATACCTTATCCGAAGTCATAGGGAAAAATCCTCGTTTGCTCAAATCAGGAAAAACACCCGAACATGCGTATGACGATATGTGGGCGACGCTGGTCCGCGGAGAAAAATGGCAGGGCGAATTTATCAATCAACGAAAAGACGGATCCCATTACGTCTATTCTATCAACGTTGCTCCCGTCATTGATTCTGATGGGCAGACGACACACTACGTAGCGATTGAAGAAGACATCAGCGAGCAAAAACGGACCCAGGAACATATCCATTATCTGGCCAATTATGATACGCTCACCGGATTGCCAAACCGTATCCAAATGGACGATCATCTCAACTATACCTTGACGTTGGCAAAGCGCAATAATGGACATTTTGCCGTCATGTTCCTCGATCTGGATCATTTCAAAGATATCAACGATACATTGGGTCACAGTATCGGCGACATCTTGCTCATTCAACTGGCTAAACGCCTCACATCCGTACTGCGCGATGAAGATACCGTCTCCCGTATGGGTGGCGATGAATTCATCGTATTGCTGCCCGATACCGATACCAATGGAGCCGCTCAAGTGGCCCAAAAGCTGCTGGCCTCCATCGCGCAGCCTTTCTCGATCGAAGAACATCAACTCTCCGTCACAGCGTCCATCGGTCTTTCTTTCTACCCTAATGACGGGTCTAATATCGAGATACTCTCCAAAAATGCCGATGCCGCCATGTACCGAGCGAAACAACAAGGGCGAAACTCCTATTGCTTCTTTACTGAAGAGATGCAGGTCAACTCGCAACGCAATCTTCTCTTGAGCAATGCATTGCACACGGCATTGGAACAAAATGAGTTGTACCTCATGTATCAACCACAGCTCTCGACCGAAAATGGCACCGTCATTGGAGCGGAAGCATTGCTGCGTTGGGAACATCCAAAGTTAGGCACTATTTCACCGGCTGAATTTATCCCGATAGCCGAGGATAACGGGACGATATTATCGATTGGGGAATGGGTTCTTCGTACCGCAATCCAGCAGGCAAAAAACTGGATGCAGCTAGGCCACCTCCCTCTCATCATGGCAGTCAATATCTCCGCCATCCAATTTCGTCACCCTAACCTTCCCGATTTAATCACGAACATTCTCCAGGAGATTGGTTTGCCTCCGGAGTACTTGGAAATCGAGTTGACAGAAGGGATAGCGATGAACAATCCGCATATCGCTATCAACACGATGAATAATCTGCACGAACGCGGTATTCGGATGTCGATTGATGATTTTGGAACCGGCTACTCTTCCCTCAGCTACCTCAAAAAATTCAACGTCTACAAACTCAAAATCGATCAGTCGTTTGTTCGGGATATCAGTACCGATCCCGAAGACAAAGCGATTGTCTCGGCCGTTATCCATATGGCGCACAGCCTCGGTCTTCAAACCATCGCTGAGGGGGTAGAGACCATTGAGCAGCTCGCATACCTCCGTGAACAGGGATGTGATGAAATACAGGGATATTATTTTAGTAAACCCCTGCGAAGCGAGCAATTTGAAGCGTATCTCAAACAAAACGAGCAGAATCGAGCCAATCACTAGGGTATTTCTTTCTTTACGGACGGCCCAGTCGGAACAGCGTATTGAAAGTTTTAAGAAAATTCCTCTATTATTCGCATCTCAATCATACGATTAATTGATATTTTATAGTATAAAGGAGACCTATTGCAGCGTCCAACGCCCAACCAACATGAAAAAGTTCTCGATGAACACGATTTTATCGTTTCCAAAACCGACGCCCGCGGCAAAATCATCTATGGAAATAAAACCTTTATCAAAATGTCGGGATACGAAGAAAATGAGCTCCTGGATGCGCCTCATTCCATTTTACGCCATCCCGATATGCCTAAAATCGTTTTTAAACTGTTGTGGGATCATATCCAGAACAAACAAGAGATCTTTGCTTATGTCAAAAATTTAGCCAAAGACGGTTCTTACTACTGGGTATTTGCCAATGTCACGGCAACGCTCAATACCAACGGTACGATCCGTGATTTTCACTCTGTACGACGCAAGCCGAGCCAAAAAGCACTGAATGTCATTCCCGGTATCTATTCCCAACTGCTTGCGGCGGAAAAAAGCGGCGGGATGGAAGCATCTAAAAAATTATTGGATACCGTATTAAACGAAAAAGGAATCAGCTATGACGAATTTGTCCTCAGCCTTCAGCAGTAAAAAAAATCTTTTTTATGTGTTCGTCACGACCGGCACTGCCCTTTATTTAGCCAGTGCAAACCTCTGGATTGCTGCAGCCGTTATTTTTCTGCTGGGTCTGGGAGGAGCGTTTATCTCCGATACCTCGGAAGCCTGTGACAAACTCTTCAACGATAACCTCATTCGCCAGATACGGGACGTTTTGCTCAAAGCCGCTCAGGGAAATCTATCGGAACGAATCACCCATATTTCGGATAAGCATCTCCTCCAAGGAGTCGCGTGGAGCATTAACGATCTATTGGATCAAATAGAACAAATGATGCGTGATATTCATGCCTCGTTGGATGGTGCCAATCAGGGGAAAATGCACCGTGTCCTCTTCAAAGAAGGGTACAAAGGGGACTTTACCGAGATCGGAACCGTATTCAATCATGCCATTGAGGAGATCGCCTCCTCTTTTAAAGGGAAAATGAGTACGGAATTGGGGCGTGAGTTTGAACGTATCAGCGGCGGTGTCTCCAACTCGTTGTCAACGATTCAAAAAGACATCCAAAAAAACTGCGACTACTCCCGCGAGATTAATGCCTCATCGTCAAAAACCGCCGCGGAAGTCTCCAAAAGCCAAGCAAGCGTCAGTACCATCGTTTCTAATTTAGAAAATCTCATGGAATTGATTTCCAATTCCAGCCAAGCGATCAATTCATTAAGTGAACGAACCAAAGAGATCAATACCGTCGCCAACTTGATCAAAGACATCGCCGATCAAACCAATCTGCTCGCCCTCAATGCGGCGATCGAAGCGGCACGGGCAGGTGAGCATGGCCGAGGATTTGCCGTTGTTGCGGATGAAGTACGAAAACTGGCTGAACGGACGCAAAAAGCAACCCAGGAAATTTCCATCACCCTCAACACCCTGCAGCAAGAAGCCAATGACATCCAAGGAAATTCCGAAATCATCAGCGATATTGCCTTCAAGTCACGTACCGATGTTCATGATTTTGAAGACATCTTAGACAACTTTGCGTCAACGGCCCATAACTCGGCAAAAGCGGCCAAATACATCAACGATTCTCTCTTTACCACGCTGGTCAAAGTCGATCATATTATTTTCAAACATAACACCTACTCGACTATTATTCACGAAAATGCGGACAATGCCGCTGCGAGCACGGATCATCATCACTGCCGCATGGGCATATGGTATTACCAAGGGGAGGGAAAACAATTATTTTCCTCCACACAAGCCTATAAAGCGATGGAAGCGCCTCACAAAGCGGTGCATGATCTCGTAGCCGACACGATTACGTGTGTCACTCGAAAAGATTGCCGCAACGTGAAGACCAAAGAGAGTATCGTGAAGAATATGCAATTGATGGAACAAAACAGCGTTCAGCTGTTTGACCTTTTGGAGAAAATGGTAGCCGAGGCCAATCCGGCCTAAAACG
>DASUMY010000092.1:0-7922 GCA_036277435.1 Sulfuricurvum sp. | reverse complement strand
TACTCAATAAATTCTACAAACACCGGTTCATTGGCATAGATCAAAGGCTCACCGCCCGTTAAAACCACATCAACATGGGGAGGAAGCCTATAGCCGTTCATAATCCAGATAAGGGTCTGAAGCTCCTCTATCTCCTGCCACAATTCGCCAAACGCTTTGCGATCGACCGCATACACCGTATCGCAACCAAGAATTTCGTTTCCATCAGGTGCCATTTCACGGCATCCGAACCCTTCGCATTTGAGATTGCATCCCCCAAACCGAAAAAACAAAGAGGGGACACCCGTGTATTTTCCCTCGCCTTGAACAGAGTAAAAATGTTCTACTAAATATAACATTTTTGCTCCGCTGACAGCGTAGCTGTTTGAGCATTACGCTGAGTAAAACCCAGTGTTAACGTAGACATTTGGATGTATTCAAACGTCCTATTGTAATAGTCATAAAAATGTTCCACCAAATAGAGCATATCAACCGCCTGTTTCGTAAAACGCACGTTTTGAGGCTTCCCCATCCGGGTCGCTCCAGCGGTTTTTTTCAGGTTTGGTACGGATCACTTCTTTGAGAACCAAAGCGGCCTCTTTGATATCGCCGCGGCGTACCGCATCCCGAATCGACATCGCTTCATCGAAATAGAGACATGGAATCAAATTCCCCTCTGCGGTGAGGCGGATACGATTGCATTTGGTGCAGAAATCATCTTTGTGCGGCTCGATAATACCAAACTCATATCCATCTTCAAGTTGGTAATAGTGAGATGGCGAATGGCCGTCAAACCCTTCATCGCTATAGGGGTAACGGCTTCCGATAATCTTCAGAAGTTCATGGCTCTGCATCCCTTTGATATCCACTTCCGCATGAACATTTTCCATGTATTCGATAAACCGAACGACCATCCCCCGTTCTTTGCAGTATTCCAGAATATCCAGAACTTCATGATCATTAAGCCCTTTCATAGGGACCATGTTTACTTTGACCCTGAATCCTACCTTGAGTGCTTCCTCTACCCCTTCCAACACATTTTTCAACACATCTTTTTTGGCAATAGTTTCCGCAACAGCAGGGTTAAGGGAATCGATGGAGACGTTCAGACGGCGCAAACCGGCATCATACAGTTTTTGTGCGGCCCCTTTGAGCAAATAGGCATTCGTTGTCATCGCCAAATCAATCTCATTTTTATAATCATGGATCATTTTGACAAAGGTATCAAGATCTTCGCGCAAGAGAGGTTCACCGCCTGTAATACGGATCTTTTTCACCCCTTCATCAATAGCGACTTTCATAAATTCGAATAGCTCTTCAAAGCTTAAAAGATTCTCTTTGGGGACCCATGAAAAAGGTTTTTCGGGCATACAGTACTGGCATCGAAAATTACACCGTTCCGTCACTGAAACGCGTAAATAATCAACGGTTCTGCCATAGCTATCTATTAACACATCATTCCTTGGGGTCAGCTCATATTGTGCGATAGTATCTAAAAGTAGTTTGGAGTTTTATTTAGTTTGTGGATTAAGACGAGGGATTCACCCCTGAGGGTGAAAAGAGAGTAAAAAGTTAATGAACTTTTTTCCAAATTTTTCGTTTCCAAAGATACGCTAAAAGAGCAAAAACGATCGTATAGCCAATGACCCAAAGCCCTACGGTTTCCCGCTCATCTTTTTTAGAATCACCAATCTCTTCCATATAGGCGATCACTTCTTCTTGTGCTTTTTCGGTCAAACCGACACGTGGCATCGATGTCCCTTTGAGCAATAATTGGGGATCATTGATAAAGCTATGAAGGTAATGTTCTCCACGGCTTTTGATATGCTGAGATAAATCTGGAGGAGTAGTTCCCAAATAGTTTTTCAATGTTTCTGCCGGACTCGCGGCTTCCATTTGCGCATATTTCATACCATGACAATGGCCACATGCTGCTTCAAACGTTGTCTTGTGTCCTGCTTTATCATCAAGCACTTTGGGTGCTATCGACTCAAAATAGGCAACGATATCCATAATTTCCTGCGGCGTCATCCAGTTATAGGCTGGCATAGGGAACGTTTTTGCTCCCCCTGCCGGATATTTGTGACTCACGTGCATTGCACTCACCGGATCAAAAATGAAATTCGCTAAATAATTTTTATCGTAAATACGCCCGGCATGACTCAAATCAGGAGGAGTCACCCCGTATGAAGCGGCTGCGTCGGCGTTCGGCATCATTTGAGGATACCCTGCAGCTTCAATCGCATGACACGCAACACAATTGGCTTCCACTAATACTTTACCGTTAGCCACATTGCCTGCTAATGAAGTATCAACATTTTTAAGATCTTTAAACGTAAAGTCTGCCGGAGTAACTTCCGGATGCATCACATGGTGAGCATACGGCTCGATTCCATAATAGGTGATGCCCACAAGAGCAACAATGACGGCTAATATTTTAAACTCTTTCATTATTTGCCCTCCACTTTTTTCGCTTCTGCTTTAGTAATAAACGGCAATGCCGCAAAAAGAACCAAAAAGGTTGCCGAAGATGCGAATCCAACCCATGCGTTCGCACCGGTCGGAGGCAATTTACCATACACCGTCAGCACCATCAAATCAGCTATCATCAACCAGAACCAGTATTTGAAATACGGGCGCTGATTTGCCGGTTTTACCATTGGCGAGCGATCCAACCACGGCAAGAAAAAGAAAATAGCATTGGCAATTCCAAACGCAATAAGACCTAAATCTTTACCTGAAATTCCACCGATTTCGAAGAAGAAACCACGCAGCACTTCATAGCTCCACAAGAAATACCACTCAGGATAAATGTGCGCCGGAGTTTTCAAATTATCCGCTTTATCAAAGTTGACCGGATCCATTGCAAACCCGTAATGAAAGAACACCAAATAGAAAAAGAAAACCAAAAAGACACCCAGTACAAAAAAGTCTTTGGACAAAAATACCGGCCAAAAAGGGACTACTTTGGACTCTTTGTGTTTGCCTGCTTGATATTTTTCCGCTTCGGCATCAAAATCGAAAAATTCGCCCTGTTCATTGTTGACATGAGGGAAGCGAAGCGCATAAAAATGGAGCACAATCGTACCGATAATCACCAATGGTATCAATAACACATGCAGCATAAAGAAACGGGTCAATGTCGAATCGGCAACGTAAAAATTACCGCGAATCCATACGACTAAATCACCGCCGATGAGGGGAATCCCTCCAAAAATTTCCGTAATAACATAGGCAGCCCAATAGCTCATTTGCCCCCACGGAAGCATATATCCGCTGAACCCTTCCGCTGAGAAAAGGACAAACAGAAGCATCCCGGAGATCCAGATCATCTCGCGCCCTTTTTTGTATGAGCCGTAATAGATACCCGTAAACATGTGGATGTAAATAATCAAAAAGACAACCGATGCACCCACTGCGTGAATATGTCTAAAGAGCCAGCCATAACCTACTTCTTGCATAATCGTATAGTTAACACTGTCAAACGCCATATTGATATCCGGCTTATAGTACATAAGAAGGAAAATCCCTGAAACAAGCAATATTGCGAACATAACGCTTAGCAATACCCCCATTGCCCACAAGAAATTAATATTCTTAGGGATCCAATATTCGGTCATCATCACTTTTGCGAACGTGACAACCCCAAGCCGCTGATCAAACCATTCGAGCATCGAATCTGCTTTTTTAAATTCTGCCATTCTCTATCCCTTACGCTTTCGCCATCATAGCTTTGTATTCTGGACCTTCTTCTCCTAGTACCAGCGTCACACCATCAAGTTTGAACGGAGGAATATCCAGCGGACGAGGAGGAGGACCAAATTTTTGAACGCCATCAGATGCGAACTCACCGCCATGACACGCGCATTTAAAATCATGCTGATCATTACGATATGCCGGAATACAGCCAAGATGGGTACACAGACCGATCATAACTGAGAAATAGTGATCACCAATTTTGACGCTTCTCCCGTCTGTCGGCTTCATGTCTTCTGTATACTTGAGGACAAATACCGGTTTGCCGCGCCAAACGACAATCTCCAGTTTATTCGCTTCCAAATTGGAAACATCGACTGTGGTAAAACCGGCTGACATAACACTCGGAAGGGGATCCCACGTCTTTTTCATCGCGATAAGCGATGCGATTCCCCCGACCGCGGCTACGGCACCAAAGGCTTTGCCAACAAACCCTCTTCTGCTTTCATCCATCATAATGATCTCTCTTAAGTTAAAGTTAATCACTTATAATAGATAAAAAAGGTTTAACTTATCCTAAATTAAAGGCGTTTTTAATAAATTCACTTATATTGTGATTATTTTGTGTCAACTCCGGATAATTCAGGGCTGGCAATGATTTTATAGCATCCGCCAGAGCTCTTTCATCGTATCCTTCAATAACAGGCACCTGCAGTGCTTTAAAATAGAGAGTAAAATCAGTCGAATAGTCCGGACGCTGAAGATAAATCGGGCGCCCTCCGCCGGCAAGATTTTGCAAAGCGGCCATGGGCGAAGCGGTTATCAAAATATCGGTCGTGCGAATCACCTCATCGTATTCTTCTGAATCATGAATTTTTTTGAAACTTTTTTCAAGACTCTTTTCATATCCCAAGAAGTGATAGTACCCCATCAAGAGATCCATCTCGTAGGGAGCGAATAACGCTTGGTTGGTTTCTAAATCTTTTTCATAATCATCATCTCCAAAAAAGAGAGCCATAGGGATGGTTTTAGGGCGTTTCTCGTAATAGTGTTTCCCAACAATCACCCCCTGATAGATCTTTTCTCCGCTTAAATAGGGCGAGATCAAAAATTCATTCGGATGTTTCGTCTCTGCAGGATCATCGCTGATGCGGATAAAGGTGGAGAAAAAACGGCTCATATCATCCAACAGCGTCGGGTTGACTTCCGCCGAATCAAAAATTATTTTATCCCCATGATTGGCGATTTGCGGGATATTGCGAACCAAATCTACTCCAACAGCGCGTTTGATGCCATAATTCCGCGCTTCTCCCGCAATCCTAAAATCAGAACACAGCAGCGTGATGTCCAAATCGCTGAGTGTATTAATAATCGCTGCGGCACGGTGAAAGCGATCGAGCCCGATTCGGTGGCCGGTGTGAACGTAGTAAAAAAGTCGCATATCAGTCATCCTTATTTTTTGCGTTGTGCCATTTTGATATAAATATGTAAAATATCCAATGCCGCAGGAGTCATCCCGCTAATCTGAGAAGCGGCCTGCAATGTCGGCGGATTGAATTTGCCCAATTTATCCACGATTTCGTTCGATAACCCGGAGATGGAAGCAAAATCGAATCCTTCCGGAATTTTGATGTGCATCATCTGCTCCATACGCTCAACATCGGCACTTTGTTTTTCGACATAGCGGGCATATTTTGCCTCGATCAGAATCTGTTCTTGAATATAAGGGTCAAGCTCTTTAAATACCGGAATAAGGGTAATCAGTTTCTCCAAATCAAAACTTTTTCGCGATACGAGCTGCAGTGCCGTAATCTTGTCACTGATCCGCTCTTCCCCTATCGTTTCCAAAAATGCCAAAAACTCTTTGGTCGGGGTGAGGATGGTCGTTTCCAGCAATCGCATCCCCTCATCTATTTGACGACGTTTTAATTCGATCGCTTCCATGTGTTCATCACTGATAAGCCCCAGCGCATGCCCGTAGCGTCCCAACCGCAAATCAGCGGTCTCTTCGCGCAGTAATAATCGGTATTCGGCACGGGAGGTAAACATACGATACGGTTCCTTCGTCCCTTTCGTCACCAAATCATCGATTAAAACCCCGATATACGCTTCATCACGGCGTAAAATAAGCGGTTCTTTACCGCTCAGGGACAATGATGCATTAATCCCTGCCATCATCCCCTGCGCCGCTGCCTCTTCATATCCCGTTGTCCCGTTAATCTGTCCGGCACAGTAGAGATTTTTAATCTTTTTTGTTTCTAACGTATGTTTGAGCTCGGTCGGATCGACATAATCGTACTCGATCGCATAGCCGTAACGGACGATTTTCGCATTTTCCATCCCATGCACCGAATGGATCATTTGACGCTGCACATCCGGGGGAAGCGAGGTACTCATCCCGTTGATATAGCACTCGGTATTCTCTGCTGATTGCGGTTCGATAAAGAGATGGTGCCGTTCTTTTTCCCGGAATCGGTTTACTTTATCTTCGATACTGGGGCAATAACGGGGACCAACGCCCTCAATTTGCCCGGTAAACAAAGGGGCACGGTGAAAATTACCCTCGATAAGGGAATGCGTATCTTCATTGGTATACGCAATATAGCAAGGAAGCTGCTTTTTCGTTCGTGCAAACTCTTCGCGATCGGTACGGAAACTAAACGGATTGGGGATCGCATCTCCGTCTTGAATCTCCATCACACTGAAATCGATAGAGGAGCTGTCCACCCTCGGGCACGTCCCCGTTTTAAGCCGTCCGACATTAATACCGGCCTCACGCAGCGAATCGGTGAGCCCTTTGGCGGCAAATTCTCCGAAACGGCCTGCTTCCTGACGTATTTCCCCAATATGAATCATCCCGTTCAGAAACGTTCCTGTCGTGATAATGACCCGATGGGCATGATATTCGTTCAATAAATGGGTACGTACCCCTACGACGCAGTTATCTTCGAGAATCAACGAGCTGACGGTCTCTTGAATCAAACTAAGATTGGGTGTTGTGAGGATTTTATTCCGAGCGATGACACGATAGCGGTCCATATCGATTTGCGCACGGCTTCCGCGCACCGCAGGCCCTTTGGTAATATTAAGAATACGGAACTGAATACCTGCGTCATCGGTGAGCAAACCCATTTCACCACCCAGTGCATCCAATTCCCGAACCAAATGACCTTTTGCCAATCCGCCTACGGCAGGATTACAGCTTGTTGCACCGACCTGTTCCGCCAACATAGAGACCATAAGGGTATTGTGCCCCATTCGCGCCGATGCCAGTGCGGCTTCAATCCCGGCGTGTCCTCCGCCGACTACGATTACATCATATTGCATTTTTACTTCTTTGGGTTAATTCTAAACGCAATTATAACCTCCATTGTTGAAACCTATAAAAAATAAAAGGAAAATCATTCTACAATTAAGAAAACCTTTTGATGACGAGTATGTAAATATGGCTACAGAACCTAAAAAAACACTGGAAGAGCTCCTCAAAAACTACGATAACACCCCTGTAGAATATGATCCCACCGTCGATGGGGATCAAGAGCATCTTATCCGAGAGGATCTTCTCCAAGAGAAAGAGCGTCTGAAAAACACTATCACCAAACTTAAAGAAAAAAATCGCGGAGATCGAAAAATACGACGTTAAGTCCAGCGCGTTATAATTTTCAAAAACAGGTATTGCAATTACAATGATTCACTCTGCTTTCAACGCTTTCAACGCTCACGACTACACAACCGCTTTGACCCTTTTTCGCACTCTTTCCGAACAAGACCATCCCACGGCCATTGCCTCTTTGGGGTACATGTACCAAAACGGTTTAGGGGTTGAGGCTGATTTTCAAACCGCCTATGATTATTATCTCCGCGGCAGTGATTTAAACGAGCCGACCGCCATATACAATCTTGGATTGATGTATGCCGATGGAGTGATCGTTGCGCACGATCAATTCAAAGCGTACGAACTCTTTCTTCGTGCCGCCATACTCGAATTTCCGCAAGCTCAATTTGAGGCCGGACACAGTTTGGAGCGGGGGCTTGGATGCATGCAGAACTTTTCCGAAGCGGCATTCTGGTACGAAGAAGCAGCTAAACGTGGACATGCCGGGGCTTTTAACAACCTGGGGGTTCTGTACAAAGAGGGGCATGGAGTAGAACAGGACTACGCCAAAGCGTTCATCTGTTTTTCGCGTGCCGCGAACATGAATCTTCCCGAAGCGCAATACAATCTTGGGCTGCTGTATGACCAAGGA
>DASUMY010000091.1:0-5641 GCA_036277435.1 Sulfuricurvum sp. | reverse complement strand
GTTGCGATTTGGCCGTTATGGAAATAGGGAGCCGTTTGGTTGATATTGCGCAACGTCGGAACCCGTACCATTCCGTTTTTATCCCCTTTGAAATCTCCGACATTCATATGTTTGTACGGTGCCGCGACGCCGAACGCCTGCATTGTTCCGCCCAATGCGATATCGTTGTGACAGGTGGCACACCCTTTGTCGATAAAGGTTTTAAGCCCTTTTTGCTCAGCCGTTGTCAACGCTTTTTTATTGCCGTTGAGGAAATCGTCATAGCGTGAAGGGGTGACGAGGGTGCGCTCGAAAACGGCGATCGTGTCGGCGATTTTTTCAAAGGTGACTTTGACCCCTTTTCCGTACGCTTTTTGGAACATATCGACGTAGGCTCCGATCGAATTGACCACACCCGCTACGTGCTCTTTGGGTGCCGCCATCTCAGGACCCGCTTGGATCGGCCCTTGTGCCTGATCTTCTAGGTGTGGACTGCGGCCGTCCCAAAACTGCTGCGAGTAGAATACGGCGTTATAAACGGTCGGGGAGCTTAGGTGATGGGGATTGGAGGTCCACTTATGGCCGATGGCCGAACTCATCCCGTCGCTTCCGCCAAGACCCAGGTTGTGACAGCTGTTACAGCTGATCAAACCGCTTTTGGAAAGACGCGGATCAAAATAGAGCATTTTTCCCAGTTCCGTTTTGGCGGCTGTCGTCGGATTTTTAGGATTTGAGGTCAGTTTTTCCAGTGCTTTGGCGTTGGAAGGGATCGGTTTGAGCCCTGCCGTTTTCGCTTCATCGATGAGCGAAGCGCTCATAAGCGTACTGGCTACACATGCAGATAAAACCAATGTTTTCATACTTATTCCTTCGGATGTAATGTCATGGGAAAGATTATAGCACACGGACTGTTACAATTCTTGCATCACCGTATGCCGTTTTGTCGTTTCAAACCGTCGGCACGCCGCTTCGAACGCTCCCGATTCTCCGATGATGTAACAATGCCCTTTGGCACGGGTAATCGCCGTATAGAGCAGTTTCGTATTGAGCATGATGAGGTGAGAAAAACTCATCACCATGACGACCGTTTCATACTCCATCCCCTGTACTTTGTGAACGCTCAGCGCATAGGAGAGACTGAGCAGATCATTCACTTCGTCATAGCGGTACTGCACGACGAGATCTTCGTTGGGGTAGAAGACATAGCACAGCTCCTCCTCTTCATCGAGTTTGAAAATCAGCCCTGTCATCCCGTTGAAGATACGCCGTTCCGCCGAATCTCCCCCCTCTTTGAACTCCTCTGCTGTATAGGAGGCTATGTTGACGTTTTTGATGTGGACGACTTTGTCTAAAAGACGGTATTCTCCCCTCAGGGTTTTGATCTTTTTTTTAGGGTTGGGATTGCAGTATTCTTGCAAGAGGGTATTGAGATTATCAACCCCCAGCATATGCCCTCGCATCGGAGAAATGACCTGAAAGGCATTGAGATATTCCCGGATGTGTTTACTGGTCAGTTTCTCACGCGATGCGGCCAAATGTTCCAATGTCACCTCGGCGATCTTTGCTAGAATATTATGGGCATTGGTTTTGACGACCTCTTCAAATTCACCGGCGCTCAGAGAGCGTTTCAGGGCATGGCGATTGGGAATATCGACACCGATAAAGGTAAAATCGTCGTAGCTGTCGTGAAACGGGGGGATAATCCCCTGACGGACATCGTTGGCGATCAAAGGGAGGGCTTGTTCTGAACTTTGGCGATAAATGTCCGTCAACATGACCGTAGGGGCAAGTTTAAGGGAAATCGCATCGGTGAGGGGGTTTCCGGCGCCGATGGGGGGGAGCTGTGCATCGTCCCCTACGATAATGACGACGGTATCGGAGGCAATTTTAACCATCAGCCGTGCGAAAAGGGTCGAGTTGATCATCGAGGCTTCGTCGATCAGAATCGCTTTGTAGGGCATCGTGTCGTGCGATTCAAATTTGACCAAAAGGCTTTGAATCGTTCCGCTCTCAAATCCGCTGCGCTCCCCGATCCTCTGAGACGCGATGCCGCTGAGGGCACAGGTCATGATGAGGGCTCTGTCGATATGGGTTGCGAGAAGGTTGAGCAGCGCTTTGGCGGTCGTGCTTTTTCCCGTCCCCGCATATCCGATCAGAAACAGCAAACCGACCCCTTGGTTGATCCAGTTGAGAGCTTCACGCTGCTGCACCCCCAAGGTCAACGTCTGTTCGGTTAAAAACGTTTCCACATCATCGCATAGGATACTCCCCGATATTTTGCCGCGTCGGCGGAATTGATCGAATAACACGTTTTCGGCTTCATAAAGGCGTGAGGGGGCAAGCCGTCCGCTGGGAAGAAGGCGTATTTTATCTTCTCGGATACGGTCTTCAAGCGCATGCGCATAGATAGCTTCATCGTTGAGCTCCAGCAGCAGATCGAGCTTTTGGTACAGCATCTCCTGCTCAATACAGCTGTTCCCCTCCTGATCGCAGTACTCCCCCAGTGTGTATTCCATCGCCGCTTGGATACGGCGCTCATCGTGGTGGGCAACGCCCATCGCGCGGGCAATCTCATCGGCTTTTTTAAACCCGATTCCCGTGATGGACATGAGGCCGTACGGGTTGTTTTTGATGGCTTCGATCGGTTCCGCCACCCCTTTCATCGCCGTCGCAATCAGCCGCAACAGCGTAGGGGTTACCCCGTAGGGGGCGAGAAATTCTCCCAAAAGCCGCATAGAGCGGAACTGTTTCCATCCGCTGGAGAGCTTTTCGAGCCGTTTGGCATTCATCCCCTTGATTTCCATGAGACGTTCAATATCATTTTCCAAAATATCGATCAACCCCTCTTGTCCATAGCGCTCTATGAGTTCGGCGGTGAGTTTTTTGGTAAATCCTTTGACGACGCGGTTGAGAAAAAAGAAGAGTTCGTTTTGATTCACGAGGAGCGATTCGGCTTTGAACGTTTTGCCGTAGTTTTTGTGAATTTCCCATTCCCCTTTGAGGGTAATGGCGGCATTGAGGAGATTTTGAACGTCACTCTCATAATAGTGGGCGCTGATTTTTTCACCGCTTTTGAGTGCGGCGATAAAAAAGCCGTTATTCTCATAAATGATTTTTTCGATTTGCCCGATGAGTGTTTGCATGATGCGATTGTAGCGAAATCTGAAAAAAGAGGGTGTTTTTTACAATTTCAGCCATTTTGCCAATACGTCGCGCAGAAGCACTTTATCGATCGGTTTCGAAACATGGGCATTCATCCCGGCCTCCATTGCCTGAGTCTGATCTTCTTTCAAGACGGCGGCACTCAGCGCAATAATAGGGAGTTTCTCTTTCCCTTTCATTTTTCGAATTTCTCGGGTTGCCTGAAATCCGTCCATGATGGGCATTTGCAGATCCATCAATATCGCGTCATAGTCGTTGCGGCTTACCATCTCCACCGCTTCGAGCCCGTTATGGGCAATCGATACGTCGAAGCCCATTTGCTTAAGCCGTTCGGTAGCGACGAGCTGATTGAGATCGTTGTCTTCCACCAACAGAATATGGAGCTCTTTCGTTGTGGGAAGCATATGGTATTGATTGTTCAGCGCGAGGGTCTCAAATTCAGAGAGAGAAAATTCATAGGGGTCGAATAGAGCGGTAAAACTAAAGGTGCTCCCTTGATTCGGTGTGCTTGAAACGTGTATCTCTCCGCTCATGAGGTCAATGAGCTCTTTGGTAATCATGAGACCCAAACCTGAACCGCCGTATTTGCGGGTAAATGAACTGTCGGCCTGGTAAAAGGGGGTGAAGAGATTTTCTTGCTGCTCCTGTGTCAGTCCGATTCCGGTATCGCTAATCTCAAATCGCAGTTGATGCCGGTTCTCTTTCCTTTGGGCCGTGATGGAAATACGAACGACTCCCGCGTCGGTAAATTTGATCGCATTGCCCACAAGATTGCTCAAAATCTGCTGCAGCCGTAAAGGGTCTCCGACAAGCCGTGTGGGGACCGTGGAATCGATATTGAACTGAAGGTCAATGTTTTTTTCTTCAGCTTTATAGCTGAACAGAGCATGGAGGCTCTCCAGGATGTCGTGCAGATCAAATGGCGTCGTTTCGAGCCGTAGTTTGTGTACTTCGATTTTCGAATAATCCAAAATCGTGTTGAGAATAGTTAAAAGGGCCTTTGCGGCTCTGTCGGCTTTGGTGAGATAGTCGCGCTGTAACGGATGCAAATCGGTTTGAAGGACGAGATCGGTCAAGCAGATGATACCGTTGAGCGGAGTACGGATTTCATGGGACATATTGGCCAAGAAAGCACTTTTTGCATTATTGGCATTTTCAGCGGCCTCTTTGGAGATGATGAGGGATTCTTCGAGCGTTTTATCTGTCGTGATGTCACGGTTCGTGCCGACCATCCCTATGGGATTTCCTTCTTTGCTGTAGTTGACAATAGCCGATGTCTGGATATATTTTATACCGCTGGGAACGACGATACGAAACGATGTTTCGAGGGGTTTGAGCTCAGCAGCGGATTCTTGAAGCAATCGGACGGCGTCTTGAACATCCTCTGGATGGCACCGAGACGTCCACTCTTCAAATGCCAAAGGAATACCTACAAGCTCTGGATCCATCTCATACAATTCGAGGACTTTGGGATCGGCAGTGAAGGTCATATCGTCAAAATGAAATACCCAGATTCCCATCCCCGCTGCTTGTGTTGCGAGTTTAAGCCGGTCCGCAGTTTTTCGCAAGGCACTGTTTTTTTCTAGAAGAGTAATCTCCAGTTCTTTTTGAGTCGTAATGTCATGAACGGTTCCGCGTGATTCGAGGGGGACGCCGTTATTATCATAAAAATGCTCCCCTTGTTCTTGGACATACTTGACCCGACCATCACGCATCAGCAGCCGATGGGCGTAATTGTAGGGGATATGCTCTTGCAGCGAAGTGAGGTATTGAACGTTGACCATTTCGCGATCATCGGGATGAACGGCATGTAAAAATGTTTCATAGCTGGGGATATATTTCTCTCTATCCAGTTCAAAAATTTCATAGATTTCGTCGGACCATTCCAAGGTGTTTGCCGTTTGATCAAATTGCCAGCTTCCCAGTTTGGCTAATGTCTGGGCTTCTTGCAGCATCATCGAGGCTTTGGCTATTTTTTGGTTATACGCCTCATTTTCCGTTATGTCCCGCACGATCGCAATGTTATAATCGATGCCGTTGTAATTGACCGCACGGACATTGGCCTCAACGGTAAATTCACTCCCGTCTTTGCGTGTCAAAATCGCATAGTCGGTTAGGCGTCCCATCTTTTGTAGTTCTTTGAGATGTTCCGTAAACGGTTCGTTCTCTTTGATAGGGCGTCTAAATCCCTCAATGCCGATGGCGCGGAGCTCTGGCTGCGTGTAGCCCAGTAGTCTTTCTGCCGTTTTGTTGACATATTCGATATGACCATTGTCAAGACGAAGGATAAAAACCATGTCATTGGATTCATCGATCATCTGTTGCAGCATACGAAGTTCGCCGTATTGGTTTTTCAATTGTTGCCGATTGTTGATCAACGCGAGGAAAATAGTTATAAAAAGGATATTAAGGGTCAGTCCAATACTCCCGATAACGAGGGAGAGATTGTAGGAGGTGTGAAGGGGATGTTCTAAATAAAAATGATACGAAATGAACGCGA
>DASUMY010000090.1:0-2264 GCA_036277435.1 Sulfuricurvum sp. | reverse complement strand
TGCCAAACATACGGTGACGGCAGAACACTACCGTACCTGGGAATACGGGGATCTGTTTATGTTCGCCGACTACGTCTATGCCAAAGAGGGGTTACAGTTTACGCATCTCAAAAACGACCTCTACGGCGAAATTTCACCGCGTGTCAGCCTCAATACGTTAGCCGATCTTCCAACATCCGATGGTGTTGTCAAAGAGTGGTATGCCGCATTCCAATACAACCGTTCGGATACCTATCATGCATGGCTGTATGGGATAGGAACCGATGTGACTGTTCCCGGATTTCAGGTATTTAGCCTTAACCTCTATCGAAAAGTTCACAATATCGGCGATGATACCTACCAGTTCTCAGCCAATTACTATGCCGCGTTGGGAGATCGATGGCATTTTGAAGGATTTTCCGACTGGACTACTATCGATTTTATTACCCAGAATCAGTTATTATTCAATCTCGCCCCCACGCTTGGGATCACAACGGGAAAACTGGAAATAGGGAGTGAGTGGCATTACTATCACGAAAACAGCTGCCATACCGACAATGATGTCTTTCAAGCCATGATCAAATATACCTTTTAGAGGGTTACTCTTTTTTCATCGCGACCCAGGCAAAACCGCCCAAGCCAATGACGACGACCACCACCAAAAATCCTACTTGAAACCAATCCATACCCGTCATTGCGTCACCTCGCTTAATTCTTTCTCTTTGAGCTGGCCGCAGGC
This sequence comes from Sulfuricurvum sp., assembly GCA_036277435.1. Lineage (GTDB taxonomy): Bacteria > Campylobacterota > Campylobacteria > Campylobacterales > Sulfurimonadaceae > Sulfuricurvum. The sequence goes on along the minus strand of DASUMY010000090.1, from coordinate 1,546 downwards.
GGCACTGATATCCAACCCTTTCGAATCCCGGATCGTGCACAATACCCCATGTTTAACCAAATACTCTTGAAACGTCACCATATCGGTACGGCTGGGGCGTTCGTAATCGCTCCCCGGATACGGATTAAAATAGATCAGATTGACTTTCGCCTTGATACCGCTGAGCAGTTTGACCAACTTTTTGGCCGAAGCGAGATCGTCATTTTTATTTTTAATCACCAGATACTCAAACATCACCCGTTTACGCGTATCAATCGGAAAACGCTTCACCGCATCGATAATAGAGGCAATATTGTACGCCTTGTTCATCGGGATAAGTTCGGTACGAAGCTCATCATCCACCGCATGCAGGCTAATAGCGATATGAACCCCAAGATCCATCTCCCCCAGCTTGTCGATTTTGGTACTCAAACCGCTCGTCGAAACCGTTTGCCGTTTCCCCGAGATGGACAGACCCTCTTCGTCTTTGAAAATCGTAATCGCCTTCGCGAGATTTTCGAGGTTATCCAACGGCTCCCCCATCCCCATATAGACGATATTAAGACGGCGGTGGGCCGCGAGGTTATTATCCGCCTTGACCGCCAGCACCTGAGCGACAATCTCACCGGCAGTTAAATCGCGGGTAAAGCCCCCTTTGGCCGTCAGACAAAACGAACATCCCACTTTGCACCCGACCTGCGTCGAAACACACACCGTATAGCGTGCCTCATGCTCGATATTTCCCTCATCATCGATACTTTCATCTTTCATTTTGAGCCATACCGTCTCAACGGTTTTCCCATCGCTGAGTTCAAAGAGGTATTTTATCGTTCCGTCACTGGAACACTCTTTGCGGGCTATTTTCAAGGGCATAATCGTGTAGGTATTATCCAACTCTTCCCGCATCGCTTTTGGGAGGTTTTGCATGGTGTCAAAAGAGGTGGCGTATTGGTGATAAATCCATCCCCAAATCTGTTTGGCACGAAACGACGGCTTAACAAGAGCGGCCAGTTCCTCTTTGGTATAATCAAGGATGGAGGGTTTAGCCATGTACGAGCCCTTTACTTTTCAGATAATCACTTAACAGCACTTTGGCATATCCGTGATTGGCGATAAAATCTCGATGGGCATTCGTATCACAAAAATTCGTGACGCAAAAAACGCCCCCCGCAGGAATACCGAACACTTGCGCCACACGCATCACGCTGAAAAACTCCATATTTTCGATCCCAAGACCGAGCGAACGAAATTTGTCCATTGCGCTCTCACTTGTAGTGATGTAGTTCGAAGAGTTTACCATCACATCGTGTACCGCTTCCGTTTGCGCCGATACCACGTTGTCGATCGGAGTGTAGGCACTTTTGTCCAAGAACCCTATCTCGATATTCGCCGACGTTTTCGATTCGAGAATATCGAAAATTTTATGGTCGCCATAGCTTCCTGCGCTTCCCACAAACAATAGAAACTCCGGTTTTTCGGTCAAACAGATCCGTGTCAAACTCATCGCACTGTCGATCAACCCTACCCCAATAGGGGTTGCAAAATCAAATGTCTCGTTATTACCGGC
>DASUMY010000089.1:0-4785 GCA_036277435.1 Sulfuricurvum sp. | reverse complement strand
GAAACGCCCGGTCCCATTCCGAACCCGGAAGCTAAGACCCTCTTCGCTCATAATACTGCATCTTTCAGGTGTGGAAACGTAGGTCGCCGCCTGGCCTCAGATTTAACCCCTTTTACATCTTCCCTCACTATTTACAATCATCATAAAAACCTTTTAACAATATCGCAACCAAATTATTTTCGTATCCTTTTGACTGTCTCAGTCTAAAAGTTTTCTAAAATGATTTATTCTCTTATCTAGCGGTGGAATCGTTTAACCGCAAATGAGTACTATATACATTATTAGATTAGTAAAAAGTTGAGGACTTTATATGTTGGATTGTGCAATCATTGGTGGAGGACCAGCAGGTTTAACGGCAGGCTTATACGCTACACGAGGCGGACTTGATGATGTAACCATGTTTGAAAAAGGGATGCCTGGCGGTCAAATTACAATGAGCTCAGAAATCGAGAACTATCCTGGTGTCACGGGGCATATTACAGGGATGGATTTGATGATTCCGTGGCCCGAACAGTGCCAGCGCTTTGGTCTTAAGCACGAAATGAGTGAAGTAACGCGTGTCTCTCGCAATGATAATGGAATCTTTTTGATTCATAAATCTGACGGAAATATTGATGAAGCAAAAAGTGTCATTGTTTGTACCGGTTCAACCCCTAAACGAGCGGGATTTACGGGTGAAGATACCTTCTTTGGACGCGGTGTCAGCACGTGTGCGACCTGTGACGGATTTTTCTATAAAGGGAAAGAAGTTGCGGTAATAGGAGGAGGGGATACGGCCCTAGAAGAAGCGCTGTATTTGGCAAAAATATGTTCAAAAGTCTATTTGATTCACCGACGTGACAGTTTTCGATCTGCACCCAACACTATACAGCGTGTTAAAGATACGGCGAATATCGAGTTGGTTCTGAATGCTACACCGGAAGAGGTATTTGGAGATGCGATGGGTGTTTCGGGAATTCGTGTTGCCTTTAAAGATGCGCCGGTTCGTCAAATTGATGTTCCCGGGGTATTTGTTTTTGTCGGTAATGATGTCAACAATCAAGTATTGATCCAAGAAGATGGCACTTTTCTATGTGATATGACCCAATGGGGGGAAGTAAAAGTTGATTTGAGTATGAAAACATCTATTCCGGGGCTCTTTGCAGCGGGCGATATGCGTGCAGAAGCGCCGAAACAGGTTGTTTGTGCAGCCGGTGACGGTGCTGTTGCCGCATTACAGGCAATTGGATATGTAGATGAGCATTTTCACCACTAAAAGGGTTTTAAACACGAACGCGATACAATACCTTTAGAATTAGACTGAGGAAGTTAAGTATGATCAGAGTGGGTGTGTTTGGAGCAGGCGGGCGAGTCGGAAAGTTGATAATTGAAGATTTACGTCTTGAAAGTGATATATCATTGGGTGCAGTTTATGTACGTAATGAGTTAGATTTCTCGATTGATCCGTCAATATTAGTCACAAACGATATGGCTACGCTGCTTAAGAGCTCTGATGTTATTATCGATTTTTCATTACCGGAAGCAACGCAAGTATTGCTCGAAAAAGCGATGGATAATCCAAAGCCTCTTGTTATTGGGACAACGGGGTTGGATGCTCATCAAATGAATTTATTGAAAATGGCGAGTGAATCGATGCCGATTTTGTATGCAACCAATATGTCGTTGGGAGTGGCGCTTCTGAATAAATTAGTCTATACCGCTGCTAAAACACTCGAAGGGTTTGATATTGAAATCGTAGAACAACATCATCGTCACAAAAAAGATGCTCCAAGCGGTACCGCTTTGACACTGGCCCATTCTGCTGCTCAGGGGCGTGAATTGGATCTGGATACGGTACGCGTCAGCGGGCGTGATGGAAATATCGGGGAACGAACCAGCGATGAGATTGCGGTTATGGCTCTTCGGGGAGGTGATATTGTCGGTCGCCATACGGTTGGATTTTACAATGACGGCGAATTTGTAGAGCTGCACCACACGGCAACGAGCCGGAATACTTTTTCTAAAGGGGCTATTCGTGCTGCAAAATGGCTCGCAGGCAAAGGGAACGGATTGTATAATATCAGCGATTGTTTGGAATTGGGAGAAGGAGCGTAAATGCGTAGTTTAAATGAAAAATGTGCCGTTATTGGAATATTTGATCATCCGGAGGCTTCTAAATTAGCCTATTTCTCTCTTCATGCGATGCAGCATCGCGGACAAGAAGCTGCTGGGATCAGCACCAGCGATGGGGAAAAACTTTATACGATCAAAGATCGAGGGCTTGTAACACAAGTATTCGATACCCAAAAACTCAATACCCTTAAGGGGAATATGGCGATTGGACACACACGTTATTCGACGGCGGGGGATGACTCTATTTTGGATGCACAGCCGGTATTTGCCCGTTACGATTTAGGGGAAATGTCGATTGTTCATAATGGAAATCTGACCAATGCTAAAGAAGTCCGTGATGCGCTCATAAAAAAAGGGGCGATTTTTCAAACGTATATGGATACCGAGAATCTTATCCATTTGATTGCCAAAAGTGATCAGCTCCACCTAACAGACCGTATTATCGATGCTGTCAAGAAGATAGAAGGGGCATATTCTCTAGTCTTTTTGAGCCGATCTAAAATGTTTGCTATGCGCGACCGTTTCGGTTTTCGGCCTTTGAGCCTTGGACGGGTCGGGGATGGATATGTGGTTGCTTCCGAAACATGTGCGTTTGATTTGATCGGTGCAGAATACATTCGTGATGTCGAACCGGGCGAGTTGTTGATTTTCGAAAAAGGCAAAGCTCCTCAATCGATTAAGGTATATGAACCGACGCCAAAACATTGTATATTTGAATACGTCTATTTTGCTCGTCCCGATTCCAATGTGTATAAACAAAACGTGTATGAAATGCGTAAAGCAATGGGAAAAGAGTTGGCTAAAGAGCAGCCGATTGAAGCAGATATGGTTGTCCCGGTACCCGATGGCGGTGTCCCTGCGGCGATTGGGTATGCACAAGAGAGCGGTATCCCTTTTGAAATGGCGATTATGCGAAATCATTATATCGGCCGTACATTTATCGAACCGACACAAGAAATGCGCGATTTGAAAGTGAAGATGAAGCTCTCTCCGATTAACGAACTTATTAAAGGAAAGCGTCTTATCGTTGTTGATGATTCGATTGTACGCGGAACGACGAGCCGTCAAATTGTCCGTATGCTCAAAGCTGCGGGTGCTGCTGAAGTGCATATGCGCATTTCGAGTCCACCGACAACCGATCCGTGCTATTACGGTGTCGACACGCCGGATAAAGATAAATTGATTGCAGCTAATATGACGAATGCAGAGATTTGTGCTTTTATTGAAGCTGATTCGCTCGGATATTTGAGTAATGAAGCGTTGCTTCATAGTGTAAATGGTAAAGAAGAAACGTATTGTACGGCTTGTTTCACCGGTAAATATATCGTTTAAGAACACTGATGCGGGAACAGATTTTTACATTCGGGCAATATTTGAATGAAAAATTTGGAACCAAAGTCTCCAAAGTTCCGGTATCCATTTCCGGGTTTACGTGTCCTAATATCGACGGAACTGTTGCCAAGGGTGGGTGTACCTTTTGTGAAAACGATTCTTTCAGTCCTAGCTTGGATAAAGCAAAACCGTTAAAAGGGTTTTTCCTCAATTTAGAGTCTCAGCACAATCCCCATTTGGAACAACAGATAGAACAGCTAGAATGGCAATTTAGCGCACTCTCCAAAAAACTCTCGCGTGAAAATGAGACTCAAAAATATTTGGTCTATTTTCAAAGTTTTACCAATACTTATGCCCCTTTGAGTACCCTAAAAGCATTATATGAAAAAGCATTGACTTTTGATAATGTTGTCGGATTAAGCATCGGGACACGTTCGGATAGTATCAGTGATGAAACTTTTGAATATCTACAAGAGCTCTCCCAACGAACGGAAATATGGATTGAATTCGGTATCCAATCGATTTTTGATGAAACGTTGAGAAAGATCAATCGAGGCCATGACAGTGAAAACGTCAAACGTGCTATCCTGAAAGCCAAATCATACGGGTTGAAAGTGTGCGGACATCTCATCTTCGGACTTCCTGGGGAAGATAAGGAGATGATGCTCAAAACAGCATATGCCGCGTATGATTTAGGGATTGATTCGGTTAAATATCATCCCTTATATGTTGTCAAAAGGACAGCATTGGCGAATGAGTATCTCCGTGGTGAATTTACCCCTATTGGCGAAGAACTTTATTTAGAAGTGTTGAGCGAAGCACTCAGTGCAAAACCACCCCATATCAGTGTTCAGAGGATCAGTGCCGGGATTAATGACGAATCGCTCGTGGCGCCAGATTGGTGCCGTGATAAAAACGCTCAAGTGAGGGCTATCAATCGTGCGCTCAAAGCTGTAGGGCTTAAATATTAGTGGGCAATGACACGAGCGGTATCTGAGAAACCGGTGAAATAGGCAGGATATTCTATAGGAATTCGAAATGACTTGGTTTGCCCCGGTTTCAATTCGGTTGTAACTACTTCGCGTGTGATCATATAGCTAGGGCGTATATCGGAGTCATTTCGCCCAAAAAATTCTTCAAAAGCGGTTGATTTGTTAGAGCCTCTTGTTTCATTCCCTGCCAAACCTTTATCCATGATTTTAATTTCAACTTCCACTTCACCGACGGTATAATCGCCGATATTTCGCACCGATCCTGTGAATATGATTTCTTCGGTTGATAGCAGCCGGTGGTTATCCAGATTAAGCAAAACGACTTTCTTGGTGTTCTTATCGATTATCA
>DASUMY010000088.1:0-2857 GCA_036277435.1 Sulfuricurvum sp. | reverse complement strand
GAGGGTCCGGGCGATGGTTGGAGCGGTGCGACGACAAACCATGGTGCAGACCTGTGGTACAGTATGATCACGATGGATGATTTTGTCCTCAATGACGGCGTAGGTACTAGACCGACACCGTTGAATACCTTCTCCTACCCGGTCCGTATCACGGATAATGAAGCGTGTAAAGCAGACGGAACAGAAACAAAACTCTATTGTCAACCGTTGTGCGATCAATTTGGAACCGGAACGGCTCTTGATTCAGACGGAACGGTACGTGAGTTTTGTCAAACCGGCGATGTCGATATGCTGACAGGAGAGCAAATGGTACTAAACGGCGATACGGGAGCATCTCGCCCGGTAATCAAGCTGTTGAGAACCAATGCATCCACCGCGGAATACGTCGTGGTTCTCGGGTATGAAGAGACCAAGGGGATGTCTGAAAATCAAACCTCTGAAACCAACATCGAACTTGAGGGGAAATCGGTCTATTTTGAAACATTCCCATTCAAAAAGATCGTATCACCGACCAATGAGGATGAGTTTAAAACGCTTCTGAGCAGTTTGCCGATGGTAAGTTCGGGTAATATTATCAACGTTAAAGCTCCTGAAGTAGTGGTCAATGATGATAATACCACGACAGCGACAGGGGATATGATCTATGAGAATGCACGTCGTCTGACTTTTATTCCGCAGATTGACCCTTGTGACAGTGGAAAATATACATACGGTTGGCTTTACAAACAGGGTATTTTCACACAGGGCGGATCATCGGATATGTATGTGCGCTTTAACAATAACTTTGATGCGACCCTTACCGATCCGGTAAATGTCAGTGCCAATGCCGATGATAACACGACCGACCATTTGACTGACAATTCGTATGATGATATGAATGAAAACAGCTTCTCGCCGAGAGGATTTATGAGAGGAGATGATATCTATATCGGTTTTGAATATACGCCGGATTACCATCCGGATTCTGGCTATTCGCCAAACAACTTCTATATCCGTCGATATACGAACGATGCATGGCAGCCGGCTCAAAATATTTCTCTAGTAGCTGGGAACAATCTATCGACGCTAGACCCTCGTTTCGTGACGACACCGTCAAGTAAATATAATCTTACTGGCGGAGTGATTGAATCTGATAAGTCTAACCCGAATGTCCTCTTTATGGCATACGGTACGTTTGATATAGTCACGGGGATTGAGCAAGATCTTTATTACACCCGTTCAACCGATAAAGGGGTAACGTGGGAAACAGTGGGCACATCGGGTGTAACACCGAATGCTAACTTGGCAATCAAACAAGATATTGAGGAGAAAGAGGTACAATCATTGGCAACGCCGGATGGTACGCGTCTTTTCAACGCATGGTTGCAAGAGAGTGTAGAACAACCGAATGTTCTAGATCTTAACGATCACTTCTTAGGTTTAGATACCTGGTTTGGTGTTGTTAACTACAACATTCTTAAATAATCATCAGAGGCCGGGAGATCCCGGCACTCTTCAAGGGGAAAAAGTAGATTCTTTTTTCCCGTTTTTTATGAGTTTTTCAAGATATATGTATGATTTTTCGCTCTATCATTAGAGCAATCCAAGATGTATCTTCAAAAATTCAAAACCGTTATTCATCTATCTTCAGGAAAAAGGGAATCATGAGACACCGTGGCGCTGTTTTACTCATGACCCTTCTTCTGATTGCTATTATGTCGGGCGGGATTGCCTTGTTACTGGCACAAAGCAGCTATGTTCTCAACTTGTCACAGCGCAGCCGCGGCGATGCCCAGATTACCAAAATAACCAGTGATCTTGAACGGATTCTTCCGGATACGCTTTCTAAAATACGGACGGTAAACGATCTGGACGCCGCATTGATGCTGCCGCTCTCCAGCCGCTCGTCGGATGGACGATTTACACTGGATATTTCGCTGCACTCTGCGCTGGGTGTATTCAATATTAATAAGATTGCAAATACCGATGGAATTTCAAAAGATCCTTTTGCAGCGCTTCTTCCTGCACTATTTGCCCGTTATCCGATCGCCGCACCCAATACATTTATCAATATTCTTTTGGATACAATCGATACCGATATATCAGAACGTGAAGCAGGGAGTGAAATCGTTGCATTGTTTCCGGACTTTCATAACGGATCGATCGAAAACGTTACTCAGTTTGAGCAGATCATTGCCCGTTATCTCGCATTGACCAAAGATACACAGATACTGAACGTTCCATGGGAACGGCTCATCGGATTTGAAGGGGATAAAATCGATATCAACTACGCAACACCGGACATTGTATCCATTATCGTACCGCGAATGGATGCCAAAACGCTACACCAAGTCACCGATCTTCGAACGGCCCCTTTTGAAAGTAAAGAACAATTATTTTCTATTGCACCGGAACTCTCACCGTTGTATAATACATGGTTTGTTCTCTATGCACCTGGAACCCCTTATCCTATAATCGGGGAAGTAGCGATGCAAACAAATGGGGTATCCAATCATTTTCGATTTCAGTTTGACCTGCAAAATCGTACATTCAATCGCTTGGAGATTATTCAATGAAAAACTTTTTTTCACTTCTTCGCCGTTTGATGAATACGCTGCAATGTTTTGGCAAACGTCGTTACGGCTATTTGGATCGATCTTCTTGCTACATTCCACAAGGTGATGGGGAAATATTTCTGATCCTTTCCCCCGATCTTTATCATATCAGTGTTGTTTCTCTCCCGGTTGCTACGGCAAATGAAGCACTTCGTTATGCGCAAGCCTATTTTGATACGAGCGATGAGCGTACGATTTATGCAGCCTTTCGTCTAGAAAAAGGACGTTTTCTTTTCACTGCATGTGATCCGGAAACCATTCGC
>DASUMY010000087.1:0-6884 GCA_036277435.1 Sulfuricurvum sp. | reverse complement strand
GGCATAGAAACCTTCGACATATTCGGTGTTGTTTTTACGTACGTGCCCGTCTTTATTCATCGGAATACCGCCCATCGAATAGTGCGCAGTCGCCGAGATCAAAATAGGCTCTTTGATCATGTCAAGCCCTAGGAAGGTGATCGCAAGATTACGTAGCTCAGGAAGGCGTTCCATGATTTTCTCTTTACCCAGGTGGACAAGATCGATATATACGGCATCTTTGCGTGGACCCACCCCGCGTCCTTCGCGGATTTCTTGGATAATCGCACGGGCAACCACGTCACGAGAAGCGAGTTCCATGGCATTGGGTGCATATTTTTCCATAAAACGTTCACCCAGTGAGTTGAGGAGTTTTCCCCCCTCTCCACGAGCTGCTTCAGAGATCAGTACGCCGTTTCCGGAGAGCCCTGATGGGTGAAACTGGACAAACTCCATATCTTCCAACGGAAGTCCGTGACGGGCAACGAGTGAAAGACCATCGCCGGTATTTGCATGGGCATTTGAGTTGATTTTGAAGGCACGAGCGTAACCGCCCGTTGCAAACATAACCGTTTTAGCATTGAAAATAGCGTATTCGCTGTTGCGGATATTATAGGCACACACACCGTATACTTTCCCCTCAGCATAAAGAAGATCAGCGACATACCACTCATCCCAGAATTCTACGCCGACACGGTAGGCTTGTTCATACATCGTCTGAAGAAGAGTAAGTCCCGTACGGTCTTTCGCAAAACATGCACGAGGGGAGGATTGTCCTCCAAAAGGGCGTTGGGCGATAGAACCGTCTTCATTACGGCTGAATACAGCACCCATACGCTCTGCCCAACGAATCGTCTCAGGTGCTTTTTGACACATGAATTCTACTACATCTTGGTCGGCGAGATAGTCTGATCCTTTCACCGTATCAAATTCATGCAATTCAACGCTGTCTTGATCGCTGAATGCTGCATTAATACCGCCTTGTGCCGCACCGGAGTGTGACCGCAAAGGGTGAAGTTTCGTAATGACGGCTACTTTTTTACCAGCTGTCTGTAATTCGCGGGCTGCAGCACATCCTGCCAAACCGGCTCCAACGATTACTGCATCGTAAGTATAAATGGGAATACTCATACGCCTTCCTTTTGTGATGAAAATATTTTCGAATACTGAATAATTAAAAAATCATTCAATACAATCGACTGCTTTCGCTAAGCTTCCTAGCCATATCATGGCATCAGTTTGCTGGATTATAGCACTCTGAATGCTTGCAAATAATTAAAAAGAGTTAGACTTAGAAGAAGAATAAAATTGAAGGTAGAGTTGTCCAAAAAAGTAACAAAATAAGAGGAATTAGAAAAGACGTCTGTCCAAAAAAGTAACAAAAATAAAGCGAAAAAGAACAAACGAATTGACCGCTCTTCTTTTTGCTTTAGTTACTGAAAAGATTTAACGAAAATGATCGGACCGTTCACGCAGCTGAGCGACCCGGTTCCCGCCGCTCTCTTTTGCTTTTTCTACTATTTTGAGTGCATCTGCTATGGCGTCTTCGAGTGATCTTGTCGGTGTTTTCAGAAGGAAACCGGCACTCAGGGTGATTTTTATGATCCCCTTCTCCGTTAAGAAGGATGAATCATGGATAGAGTGGACAATTTTTTCCGCTTCGTTTAATGCGATATCTTTTGAATTGCGTGCCATAATAAAGACAAAGCGGTTGTCATCCATGTGGGCAATGACATCCAGCGTCTGCTCGTACATCGTAATGATGCTCCCTATTTTTTGATACATTGCCGCCATCTCTTCTTGGGAAAGGGAGGTTGAGAGTTGCGCATACTGATCGATTTCAAAAAGGGTGATGAAAAGCGAATTGGAGCTTTTTCCGGTCCGTTTTGCATTGTAAAGGGTTAACATCCCCTTTTCATTATTCAAACCGCTGAGGGGATTGAGCAGGACAGGATTGGTGTTGCTGATGGGTGTTTTGCGTGCAAGACGTTTGACGATAAAGTCGATCTCCTGCATTTTGACGTCAGGTTTTGTCCCCTCAATATCTACTGAGCAGGCATGATTAATATCTCGGTAAATTTGGTTGAGACGGAACCGGTAGACGAAAAAGATGATTAATCCGAGTAAAAAAACGATCATAACGGTTGTTTTGGCGATACCGACGGATTGATTGATGAGTTGAATTTGATAGTCAATCATATGATCGATTTCAATCAGATACGCATTACGTGCAGAGACCATACGTTGATGCATTGCTTCACGTGAGTTTGGCATTGCTTCCAGCCAAAAGAGTGAAGCATCCTGAAAAGTTTTTGCACTGGAAAATAAAGAACGGGAGAGAAGATCTTGTTCTTGTCGTGAAGCAAAAACAGAATCGAATAAAGCCTCCTGCGTGGAGAATTTTACCGAAAGGGTCAATTCAGATATATAGCCGTTGACCATAATGGTTGCCATATCGATATCGCGTAAATCGGCTGCGACAATTTTTTCGATGAGTTCATGCTGGTTTTTCAATGCGGCTAAACGTTCGGAGAATTGCGTAATGTTGATCAGTTGCAGACCCAGAAGCGATACGCCAAGACCCAAAATGATTAACGCCAGTTTCAGATTGAAAAAAATTTGTCGAATGGAAGGCAACATAGTAAATTCCTTTGTCATTTTAATAGGGTTATGAATGGTATACGAGGTAATTTTATGGGTTATTTTATCACAATTTGCCCGCTTAGGGAAGCTTTGGCAAGACCCTTAACCATCTCATAACCACAAATGCCCTATAATCTTTTTTTAGATCTCACCTGTCAGGCAAATTGTGAACGTCGAAAATTACTTTATTAACGCTATGAGCCACAACAGCAGTCATATCGGTGATGATGGCGCTGTGATCGGAAAATGGATCTACAGCAAAGACATTTTTTTTGAGAATGTCCATTTTAAACGCTCCTGGCTCACAGCGTATCAAATCGGCTATAAAGCGATGATCATTAACATCTCCGATGCGATTGCGATGAATGCGCAACCGCTGTATGCTTTGGTCGGCGCCGCATTGCCTAAGTCAATGCCTCTGCATACGATGGAAGAGCTGGCCAATGGAATGCGAGATTGTGCGGCCGAATACGGGATAAAAATTATTGGCGGAGATACGATTTCCAACATCAAACTTGATTTATCTATTACCGTTGTTTCCCGCAGTCAAAAACCGCTGCTGCGCAAGGGGCTCAAAGCGGGAGACAAGATCGCCCATACGGGAAAAATAGGGGAGTCGTTACGCCATTTACGCTATTTGATGGCAGGGGGAAAAGTCCATAAAAACAGTCGGTTTGTCAATCCTGTATTGCGGCAAAATTTTATCCGAAAAGGACGTCCGTATTTGCGATGCGGAATGGATATATCGGATGGGCTGTACAGTGATATGGGAAAATTGTGTACAGCCAATACGTTGGGGATACACTGGAAAAACCGCTATTCAAAGCATGTGGCATGCAGTGGGGAAGAGTATGAGATGCTGATCGCGTTCAGTCCGTGTAAACTGCAGGCGCTGAAACGTATTTCCAAGCTCACAAGGACCCCTTTCACGATCGTAGGAACCGCAACACGAGGCAAATTTATCAATCGCTGCAAAGCGCATCATTTTTAGGAAGTTAACCATGGATCGTCATTATTATTTACCGCACAGCCCGATTGAATTTCATTTTCGCCAGTCAGCGAGAGATTTTGTCGTTGATGAAATACCGTTGTACCCGTTTAGCGGGGAAGGGGAGCATTTGGTACTTCATGTGCGTAAAAAGAATCTTACGACATGGCAGATGCTCGATATTTTTGCAAAACATTTAAATATCAAAAGCCGTGACATCGGTTATGCCGGTATGAAAGATAAAAATGCCCAAACGAAACAATACATTTCTCTTCCGAAGAAGTACGAGCACCTTTTGGAAAATTTTGAGCATGAGGGGATAAAGATCCTCGAAAAACAGTATCACAACAATAAAATTCGCATGGGGCATCTCAAAGGAAACCGCTTTTTTATCCGTTTAAAAAAAGTAAATCCAACGTCAGCCTTTAAGATTCAAGAAGCGCTTAAAATGATCAAAAAGAATGGAATGCCTAACTATTTCGGATTTCAGCGCTTCGGACGGGACGGTGAAAACTACCTCAAGGGGAAAGCGATTTTAGAGGGGACACTCAAAGAGAAGAACCGTAAAATGCATCAATTCTACATCAATTCGTATCAAAGCTATCTTTTTAACGCGTGGTTGAGCCGTCGTATTGAAATCTCGAAATTGGTGGAAAATTTTACCCTTGATGAACTTCAACTGGCACTTGAAATGGATAGAACAGAATTGGAATTCATGAAAAAACAGCCTCATCCGTTCAAACTGATCCACGGCGATGTCATGATGCACTATCCGTATGGAAAACTGTTTCATTACGAGAGTGAAGAGGAAGTGGAGCGTTTTAACAAGCATGACATCTCGGTGAGTGGATTGCTCAGCGGAAAACGTGCGACGCGAGCTGTAGGATTTGCCGCCGAGATCGAGTCCAAATTTGATTCCATTGAGAGCGGAATCGACGGAGCACGTCGATACGGATGGATATTCCCCGAAGCGATTGAAGGGGAATACAAAGAGAATGAAGCGTGGTTTGAACTCCATTTTACCCTTCCAAAAGGGTGCTACGCTACGGTGTTGATCGAGGAGATCGCGAAGAGAGAAATTCAATCAGATGAGGAACAAGAGTAGTATGAAACAACATTTTACATCGGTAATATCACAGTCCTTCGGCCGCTTTGCGTCCAAGGCCCACAGCAAAAGATATCAGAACTTCATCAATAAAACGTATGTCCGTATGATGGGCTTGGACATGAGTGAATTCAAATCACCGGAAAGTTATGCAACGTTAAATGAACTTTTTACCCGTCATTTGGTCAATAACCGGCCATTTTCGGCGGATCCGAAGGATATGATCAGTCCGTGTGATTCTCTGATTACCGAGTGCGGGATGATGACCAAAAATCAAGCGCTGCAGATCAAAGGGATGCGTTATAACATCGATGAATTTTTAGGGGAACATATTGCTGAGTCATCCAAAGCAGCCGTTCATGACGGTGCCTTTGTGAATTTTTATCTCTCACCACGGGATTATCACCGCTATCATGTCCCTTTGGACATGCAGGTTGTAACGGCCGTCCATATTCCGGGGAAACTTTATCCGGTTAATATTCCGACGTTGAAGAACAAAGTCGATTTGTTTATTGAGAATGAACGGGTTGTGTTGGAGTGTTTGGATACGAATCAAAAACGGTTTTTTTTAGTCTTGGTCGGTGCTTTGAATGTCGGACAGATGGAAGTGAATTTCGAACCGAATATTCGTACGAACACGACGTTAGTCCCCAGCGTTTATCGCTATGAGAATCTTCATCTTGCGAAAGGGGATGATTTCGGATGTTTCAAAATGGGGTCAACGATCGTCATGCTGTGTGAAAAAGAGATGTGTCAGCTGAAGGTTATGACAGGAGAGAGTGTTCGGTTTGGTCAAACGATCGGAAAGATCGTTTAATCATCGACCGCTTTTATACGTCAAAGCGATCGCGCATTTGTTTTAGACGTTAAATCTAAAATGCATGATGTCGCCGTCTTGAACGATATACTCTTTTCCCTCTAGACGCATTTTTCCTGCCTCTTTGGCTTTGTTTTCACCGCCGCAGGCTACGAAATCCTCATATCCGATCACTTCGGCACGGATAAATCCTTTTTCAAAATCGTTATGAATAACCGCTGCTGCTTTGGGAGCCGTTGTGTTTTTACGGATGGTCCATGCACGAACTTCCTTGACACCGGCGGTAAAATAACTCATCAGACCCAGTTTGTCGAACCCTTTTCGGATGATTTGCTCCAGCCCCGATTCTTCAACCCCCATTTCACGTAAAAACTCGTTACGCTCATCATCTTCCATTCCGACGAGCTCTTCTTCGATCTTGGCGCACAGCTTGATCACTTCACACCCTGTTTTGGCGGCATGCTCTTTGAGGGCAACCACAAAGGCGTTATCGTCGGTTAGACCGTCCTCATCGACATTGGCTCCGTACATGATCTCTTTTGCACTGAGCAGTCGTACTTCACGGTTAAGCTGTTCAAACAATTCACTGTCCGCTTTCGGAAAATTTCGAGCGAGATTGCCGTCTCCCAGAAATTCAGCCAGTTCTTCTGCAAATGCCATCAATACAACGGCATCTTTTTCGTTTTTGGCTTGTTTTTTAAGACGCTCGATACGGTTGGTCAATACTTCGATATCGGCAAAAATGAGTTCGTTCTCGATGATCTCAACATCCAATAGAGGATCGATCCGTCCCTCGGTATGGACGATATTGTCATCCTCAAAACAACGGACGATTTGCAAGATCACTTCGGTTTCACGGATATTGGAGAGAAATTTATTCCCCAATCCTTCACCTTTGCTTGCACCCTTGACCAGACCTGCGATATCGACGAAATCGAGTGTTGAATACTGAACACGTTCCGGGTTAACGATTTTTACCAATGCATCGATACGTGTATCGGGTACGGGTACCGTCGCTTTGTTTGGTTCGATGGTACAAAACGGATAGTTGGCAGCTTCTGCATTCTGTGCTTTGGTGAGCGCGTTAAAGGTGGTTGATTTCCCGACGTTTGGTAATCCTACGAGTCCGATGCTTAATCCCATTAATTGTTTCCTTGTTGTTGTAATTTTAGTAGCCATTCAAGTGTCATCCGTACCCCTGCGCCCGTACCGCCATAGGTGTGCACATCCCATGCGCTTTCCGTATAGGCCGAACCTGCAATATCGAAATGGACCCATTTCTCTTTCATCTCATCATTGATGAAGTTATCGAGAAACAAGGCGGCAGTGATGGCACCGCCATACGGTTTACT
>DASUMY010000086.1:0-3068 GCA_036277435.1 Sulfuricurvum sp. | reverse complement strand
CACGTAGGACCTACGAACAGCGGTAAAACCTATACGGCAATGGAGCAGTTACGTCGTGGGGGGACAGGATATTATCTCGCCCCTTTGCGTCTGTTAGCGCTGGAAGGGTATGAGGATTTGCGCGAGCATGGGGTTGGGGCCTCTTTGATCACGGGGGAAGAGCAGATTTTCGACGAGGATGCGACCCATATCAGTTCTACGATTGAGATGCTTAGCTTCGAATCCGAGGTCGATACCTGTGTCATCGATGAGGTACAGATGATCGGCGATCGCGATCGCGGATGGGCATGGGCCAATGCCATTATCGGTGCCCCTGCCAAAACCGTCATCATGACCGGATCTCCCAATGCGCTCGAAGCCGTTGAAGCGCTGAGCGTCTATCTTGGCGAACCGCTTGAGATCGTCCATTTTGAGCGTAAAAATCCCCTGGAGCTTCTCACTAGCGCGACCCCTATTGACGCGATCGAGCCTCAAAGCGCGATTATCGCCTTTACCCGTGCCAATGCGCTTCGCCTCAAACAGCAGCTTTCCGCAACCTATCGCACCAGTATCATTTATGGAAACCTAGGACCCGAAGTGCGCCGTGAAGAGGCGCGCCGTTTTCGGGAGGGGGAGACCCAAATCCTCGTTGCCACCGATGCGATTGCTATGGGGCTGAATCTCCCCATCAAAACCTTGCTGTTTTCCAAAGCGGACAAGTTTGACGGCCAAAACCAACGGGATCTGAGCGTCAGTGAGATCCAGCAAATAGCAGGACGCGCAGGGCGGTATGGATTAAGTGAAAAAGGATACGTCGGAGCATTGAGCAATGATGTTCTTCGAAAGATTGCCCCTTTGTTTACTCGTGAGGCGGAACCCATCAAGATACCGTTTAACGTCATGGCAAATTTTGATCACATACAGCTTGTTTCTACGATCTTGGAAGAAAAATCGCTTGCAGCCATTATTGAATTTTTTGTGGAAAACATGAAATTTGAAGGGCCCTTTCGTGCCATTAATCTCGAATCGATGGCGGAAGCTTCGGTCATTGTGGATCGATACGATTTGGATATGCGCACCAAATACATCCTTGCCACCGCACCGCTGTCGACGAAATCACCTATTGTGATGGGCGCCTACGAGCGATACGTCCGAGCATTGGCACAGGCCAAGCCGATTGCCTATATCCCGCCGCGCCATTTGGGTTCATACGCTCAAACGACCGAAGAACTTCAAGATGCTGAAGACCAGATCAAAGAGATCAGTCTGTATCTGTGGTTATCGTATCGTTTGGGGGAGTTTTTTGTGGACAGCGAAAAAGCACGATCGTATCGGGGAGAGTTAAACCGTTTTATCGAAAACTCTCTGAAACAAAGCCATTTTGTCCCGCGATGCAGAACGTGCGGAAAACCGCTTGCACCGGGAAGTGAGTTTAGTATTTGTCAGAGCTGTTTTAACAATCTTAACCGAGCAAAACAAGGGTTAAGAGAAAATGACAAGCGCGCTTCACTGCGCCCGGCCCCTGGACCAAGGAGAACACACCGTTAGTGCCGCCAGGTACACTCTGACGGTGTAGAAAATAGACGTCTAGCGCCCGCTTAAGAGGTCTGAATAATCGTGAAGAGAGGGGTTTAGAAACACCTTTTCTCCCTGCTCGATAAAACGTTCATCCCCTTCGTAGGCAGCGGCTTTAAAGCGTCTCTTGATGTTTTTTTTGTGGCTGTCTCCATAACGTTTCAGTTTGAAAAATTCTTTGAGCGATATCCACCCTTTCTCCTTTTGGATGTCAGGGACAATGTCAGCATTGATAGCATCCATTTGCGGAGCATTCTCTTCATTTAGAGCTTCTTTCACGACCAGATCGGGATTCACATGGGAGAGAAATTTTGTCGCCACCACATTTAAAATATTTCGAAGCTGTGCGTCACGCTCTTTGTAGATTTGTTCGACGCTGATACGCTGATCGATCAACATGAGTTCACGCTGATCGCGCAGGCGTGCGGTCTCCTTTTCAAGACCGTCTACTTTGTCGCGAAGACGAACATTCTCTTGCTCGATGTATTGGGTATAGCGATTGTCACTCACGCTGTTAGTCGCCGGATTGCCTTTTTCCAATGAAGCAACCGCAACATATTTCACTCCGTTTTCGACAAGGCACTCCAGGCTTCCGCGACGGATACGGTTATGAATCGCCTCTTTGGATACGCCGAAATGTTCTGCCGCCGCCGCAATGGTTAATTTTTTCATCCTAATCCTTATTTACGTAACATTTTTATAAACGAATCGACCAAGCTCATGTCCAAATGGCCGCGCATCTGCTGCTTCATAAGTCCAAGCGATTCAAACGACGACATAGGATCTTTGTAGGAACGTTTCGTGGAGAGGGCATCAAACACATCACACACCCCGATAATACGAGCAAATTGACTTATTTCATCTTCTTTGAGGTTATCGGGATAGCCGCCCCCCTCTATTCTCTCATGGTGATGACGAATACCCGTCAGTATCCGCTCATCGGTAATTCCGAGTTTCAAGGCGATGGCATGTCCTTGTGCGGGATGGGTTTTCATCTCGTCAAATTCGATATCGGTGAGCTTTCCATTTTTATTGATAATGTCATAATTCACTTTGCTTTTTCCGATGTCATGGAGTACCGCCGCCATCCCCAGTGTTTTTAGATCTTCGCCGTCTATCCCCAAAAATGATCCCAAGCTCAGGGTGTAAATACTCACATTGATCGAATGGGTGTGGGTATAAAAATCATGCGCCGTAATCTTTAACAGGGATTCAACTGCTTTAGGGTCATGCAAAATTATATCGACAAAACTGTCCACGACCGGCTTGACATTTTTGGCCATTTCTAACGATTCGGGATTGCGAAACATCTCATCGATAACGCTGCTTGCCTTTTCGTAGACAATGACCGCTTTGTCATCCAATGGGATATCGTCAGAGCGGGCAATGGTTTGAATATGCTGCTGAATATAGGCTTCGTACCGACTACTGTCTTCGTCGCTGATGTAGACTTTTTCTATCTCTCGTAAACGTACTTTGCTGTTCCCGTCTATTACGGTATCGCTTTGAAGAAA
>DASUMY010000085.1:0-3906 GCA_036277435.1 Sulfuricurvum sp. | reverse complement strand
TAAAGCGGAAGGGATCATCGATATTCATACCGGCTCAGATGGCAGTTTTGCCGATTTGCTGATGACTCCAAACGGAGGAAGCGGCTCGGCGCATGATGAAATCGATCGTGAAAAAGCAAGCTGTTTTATGAAAATGAAAGGGAATGAGACCTTTAAAGTCGCTGTGCGTACGTTGACCAACGATGTTATTTCGATCTTGCAAGATAATAATATCCCCTCGTCCGACATTAAACACTTCGTCCCCCATCAAGCAAACTATCGCATCATCAAAGCGGTAGGGGATGCATTGGAGCTGCAAGACGAACAAGTCGTATTGACCGTTGAGAAATACGGAAATACATCAGGTGCATCGATCCCTATGGCGATTAATGACATCTATGAATCCGGCCGCTTGCAAGGGGGGGATTTGATGCTTCTGGACGCTTTCGGAGGCGGATTGACATGGGGAAGCGCTCTCGTACCGTTTGCCGGAAAAGCGCTGAACTAAACATACTCTCGCTACAATATCGGATCTTTACTAAGGTCTGATATGATTTACTCTAATCCTCTTATTTTTATTGAACTGCACGACAGTGAGATCCCCTGGCTTAAAATTTTTACCCATACTCCCTATAAAGAGTTTTCCGAATGTTCCCGTGACGAGCGTTTGATGATAGTGGATTGCCTGGATATCATCGAAAAAGCGATGCTGCTTTATTTCAAACCGGATAAAATCAATATAGCGTCATTTGGAAATATGCTGCCGCGTGTACATTGGCATATTATGGCCCGTTTTAGTGAGGACAGTTATTTTCCGGAACCGATGTGGGGAGTTAAACAAAGAGAGGGGAAACTCGATCTGGCTCCGATGGAGCCATTTCTAACGCGATTAGAAGAAGAATTAACTTCTAGGCTTGGATGAGCGGTTTCCGCTGAAACTGCGTGAACGGTCAGATCGTTCGCCGCCGCGCTCGCCGCCGGCATTGCGGTCGTTGTTACCACGGTATCCGCCGCCGCTTGCATTACGGTCGTTATTACCGCGGTATCCGCCGCCGCTGCGATTACGGTTAAATCCGCCGCGATTACCGCCGCGATCATTTCTGCTTTCTAGGTTGTGAAGAATTTTTTCTAAACGCTCCGCCGCGATTCCGATCTGGTTCGGTCCGGCAACGACATTGCGCTCCATTAACAAAGAGATCAATTTATAGGCAATCTGCTCTTGATCGAACTCTTCTTTAAGTGCATCCAAAATTTTATGTGCCACATCATTCACATGCTGCTTTTCGATTTCTGCAAGCAAACGATTTACTTGTGCTTCTTTAACATCAAGCTTGCTTGGAATATACGCATGCTCCATCGTTGTACCGACTTTCGCACGGATACGCTGAAGTTCTTTGAATTCAATCGGAGTAACCAAGGTGATAGCAACCCCTTTTTGGCCTGCACGTCCCGTACGTCCGATTCGGTGTACGTAACTCTCAGGATCAAAAGGAATATGATAGTTGAATACGTGCGTGATGTTATCAATATGCAATCCGCGCGCGGCAACGTCTGTTGCGATCAAGACGTCAAATGCATTGGATTTAACCCCTTTGATAACACTTTCGCGCTGACGCTGCTCCATATCTCCGTGAAGTCCTTTTGCGGAATAACCGGCAGCAGAAAGAACATTGGACAAACGGTCAACCTCTTTTTTCGTACGGCAGAAAACAACGGTTTTTTGTGCGTCTTCCGCATCCATAAGACGGATAATGGCATCATCACGCTCAGATTCTTCGATAACATAATACTGCTGTGTAATGTCGGTATTCGTTGTCTCTTCGCGGGTAATCGACGCAAAGTACGGATCGACTAAAATACGTTCCGCCAATTTTTTGATCGGCATAGGCATTGTTGCAGAAAACAATAGCGTCTGACGCTCTGTCGGAAGATAGCTGAAAATTTCATTGATATCATCCAAAAAGCCCATATCAAGCATTTCGTCCGCTTCATCCAAAATAACGGTTGAAGGAGCAAAGCCTTTGAGCATGTTACGGCTCAGCATATCAAGCAAACGGCCAGGAGTTGCAATAATAACCTGCGCTCCGCGCTCAATAAGATCGATTTGACGGTTATATGAACTTCCGCCATAAATCGTAACGGTACGAACACCTAAGTGTTTGCCGTATTTAAAAATTTCGTCACTTACTTGGTTTGCAAGTTCACGAGTCGGAGTGATGATAAGAACCTCAATCCCCCCCTTTAAATGCATTTTATTCAATGACGGCAAACCGAATGCAGCCGTTTTACCCGTACCGGTGTGGGCTTGTCCTACGACGTCGCGCCCCTCCATAATAACGGGGATAACCATTGCTTGAATCGGGCTTGGAACGGTAAAGCCGGCGTGGGTGATACTTTGCATGATCTCGCTGCGAAGACCAAAATCTGCGAATGTTACTGCATTCTGTGTGTTTTCTGTGTTACTCATAATTCTACCTTTTTATATACGCCATCCCGCAAAAAAGAAACTCCGCATCTTGATATAGATGGTTTCTAAAAAGCCCATGTTGCTACGCTGTGCGGCTATGACGCTGTATCTTGCCCTCTTTGGACAGAAAATTTTCAGAGATTAGTCGTAATCTCTACCATGGAAGGTACCTTAGGAAAGCTTTATGTCAGACAAAGACTTCCGAAGGTACCCAAAAATTTGTGCGAATTATACCCACACAGAGCATAATTTCTCCTGACAATCACATAAAACCAAAAGTTAAAGTTAACTTTTAGTTTCAATTCGCTTCAACAACGGTTCTATTTTTTTAATTTTGTATCACTATACTGGCAAAAATCATTAGGAGAATTCATCATGTATAATGTACGAATCGAAAAAGAGTGCGGCTGTTTCAAACGCAGCGGAATGCCAACAATCAAAGCATTTGACAATAAAGACGATGCACTGGTAGAAGCTCAGGACTGGGCAGAAGAGATGAATGATACGTTTTGCCGAAAACACCGTTTTGCGGTCGTTGAAGAGGGAAATGATTTATTGATTAAAGTAGAAATGAATTAATACCGTTCCGGCACCGTTTAACGGTGTCGATCCAGCCACACCATAAGCCCTTTTTGGCCGTGCAAGCGATTCTCTGCCTCTTGGAAAATCACGCTTTGATCCCCTTCTAATACCGATTCACTCACTTCGACTTCCCGATAGGCCGGTAGACAATGCAAGAAAATAGCATAAGGATCCGCAATGGCCATCAAGGCATCATCAACAATATAACCTTCAAAATCTTTTAGGCGCTGTGCTTTTTCTTCTTCCTGCCCCATAGAGATCCACGTATCGGTTGTGACGACCGTGGCACCTTTGACGGCGACTTTGGGATCATTCGTAAAGCTGATTTTAGCACCGCTTTCTTTGGCAAGCTCCATAGCATCCGCCACAACCGCCGGGTCACATTCATACCCTTTCGGTGTCGCAACACGCAATTCAAAGCCGAGTTTCGAGGCCAGCATCAGCCATGAATGGGTCATATTGTTGCCATCACCGATATAGGCGACAATCGGATTTTCATGACGGCCGCACTCCACCATCGTCATATAGTCGGCAATCAGCTGTACAGGGTGGTAACTGTCACTAAGACCGTTAATCACCGGAACCGTCGAAAACTGCGAAAACTCCTCAAGTTTAGAGTGTTCATACGTACGAATCATAACCATGTCACACATAGACGATATTACGCGGGCAGTATCTTTGACCGGTTCTCCGCGCCCTAAATGGATATCACGGTTGGAGAGAAAAAGGGCATGACCGCCTAGTTGAAACATCCCTGCTTCAAAACTGACACGCGTACGTGTAGAACTTTTCTCAAAAATCATAGCAAGGGTTTGTCCGGCTAAATAAGGATGGCTCTTTTTCGCCTTCTGTTCCTTTTTAATCGCTAATGCCAAATC
>DASUMY010000084.1:0-2243 GCA_036277435.1 Sulfuricurvum sp. | reverse complement strand
ACAAAATAGATGGTCCCGTCCAATTCGACCTTTTGCCCTTTCCAGTCTTTATCTACCCGCTTATTGTCTTTGTAAAATTTTCGTATCGTAGCATTATGGTTATCGTCCTTTTCAAGCATGATAATATGGCGCATTCCTAGCGTATACGCTTCAATCGCCGTCCCTATTCCCGCCGGTCCCGCTCCGATAATGGCCATTTCATACACATCGCACATGCTGCCCCTTCACTCAAATATTGTAAACTTTACCGGATATGAGATTAAATGTATGTTATGATTCTGGCATGTACTATGTCATTCAACGTCATCACAATAATCCCCAGAAACACTATTTTGCATATAGTGTCATACGTTATATTGCCGCCAAGAATACCCAAAATATCATCTTTGAAATCAATCAAGACGGCACCGCAAAACGCAAATGGGCCCCCAAAGAAGAGATTGTTTTACTGACCGCCGATAAAGATCTTTTCCGCACAACCCTGGAGCGTTTGGAAACGATGCGGAAAGAGTATCTCGAAAAAATCACGCTGGCACAGGATCAGCTGAATCAAGAAATTCAGAATCTTCACAACAGCATGAATCAGGAATTTGAATTGATTCAAAAGCATTCTGAACATAGTATTAACATTTCATAACCTATTTAAATTTTTTATATTTCTTTTATTTTCTTACCAGTAGAATGACCCTATATTAATAAAAGGGGTTCATTATGAAAAAAACCACACTATCTCTCTTACTCTTCACTGCCTTACTCGGAGCAAACGAATACAATTATGAAATTAGTCCGATGGTCGGTTATGCTTTTCCAAACAGTGGCCAAGATCTTAAAGATCATGGTGTATATGGGGCAGAGATGCAGTTTAACGGGGTTGATTCGGTCATAAAACCTGAACTTTCGGTGTTGTTCAGTGATGCCGACTATGAAAACGGTGCAGGGGATACCGATATTTTTCGCTCCGCACTCAACGGTGTCTATGAACTCCAAAAAAGCAACGGTATAACGCCTTTCGTAAAAGCAGGTCTTGGATACGAAACAATGAGCGAGCACCAATACGACAATCACAATAGCCTTTTCGCGGATGTAGGGGCAGGAGTCAAAATTTCTCTCGCTGAACAAATCGCCTTAAAACTCGAAGCGATTCAAATGGTCAAATTCAACGATTTTAACTGGGACAATAATATGCTTCTCATGGCAGGGCTCAATTTTGCCTTTGGCGAGAAAGCACAGCCTGCAGCGCCGGCTTTGGTCGAAGAGGCTAAGCCGGAACCAAAACCGGAACCGGTCGCAGCCGCACCGAAAGACAGTGACAAAGACGGTGTTTTGGATCCTAGTGACCAATGCCCTAACAGCCCGGCAGGATATACCGTTGATGCAAAAGGGTGTAATATTGACAGCGACAAAGACGGGGTGCTCGATCCTGCTGACAAATGTCCTAATACACCCTCTGGATTTAAAGTCGATGCAGACGGATGCCCGGTCACAGCGACACTTCATTTGAATTTTATCACGTCATCGGATGCAGTTGATGCAGAAGGATCGGAAAAAGTTGCTGCATTTGCTGCATTTATGAAAGATTCTCCAGCCTACAAAGCGACCATTACAGGGCATACCGATTCCGTGGGCAGTGATTCGTACAACCAAAAACTCTCTGAAAAACGGGCCAATCAAGTGAAAACCATGCTCGTGGAGCATGGCGTTGCGGCGGATCGTTTAAGCGCAAGCGGCAAAGGGGAAGTAATGCCGGTCGCTACGAATGCAACCAAAGAGGGACGTGCTCAAAATCGCCGTATTGAAGTAGAACTGACACACTAAACCGCGTTCCTGTTCTTTCCCGCACTGGCGGGAAAATCTTTTCTAACTTTTCTTCTAAAATCAACCTATTTTTCTTGAAAACTCCAAAAAATCAGATAAAACTCATTTTTATATCGTACGATATATACATACAGATCAATCTATGGAGTTTACCCATGAAAAAAATCATACTCTCTGCCCTTCTAGCCTCTGTGCTGGGAGCGAGTGACTACAATTACGAAATTAGCGGGATGGTAGGTGAAGCTTCCTCCAATAACCGTCAAGAGCTTAAAGACCAGACGGTTTATGGTGCCGAAATACAATTTAACAATTTAGGCACATTTTTAAAACCTGAGTTATCGGTGTTATACGGCAATGCCGATTATCAAGACGCTTCTGGCGACACAAATATTTTCCGCTCAGCGCTTAACGGTGTCTACGAATTCCCG
>DASUMY010000083.1:0-4318 GCA_036277435.1 Sulfuricurvum sp. | reverse complement strand
GGTTTTACTCCGATGGCGTATTAATTATGAAGGAACTTGCATGAAAGAGTTTTTAGTTCAAACCTTTGCCGATCATAGACTGTTGATCGTTTTTTTACACGTTATGAGCGCCGTGATTTGGGTAGGGGGGATGATTGCCATTCGTTTTGCTGCCCATCAGTCGTTGGCCCATATTACGGATCCCAAGCTTCGCTTAGAGAGAGCGGCACATACCCTTAAGCGGCTCTTTGCCATCGTGTGGCCGTTTGTGATTCTCCTTATCGCAACGGCGGTATTGATGGCGGTCGGCCTTGGCTTTCGAGCGGCTGCTTTGGATGCATCGGGGAATGTGATCGATCACTATGCGATGAGTCTGTATAACATCGTTCATATCAAAGAGGCGATCTGGATGATCATGGCGATTAATTTAGGGGCGATGATGTACCGTCGCAGCCAGGCTGAAAAAGCTTTGGTTGAGGGAAATATCCTCCGTGCAAAAAATATGCTTACGCCTATCGCGCAATACATGGTCCCTTTGAATATTGTTTTGGGTGTCATAGCGATTTTTATAGGCGTGGTTCTCCGTAACGCGTATTAATGTTACGACTCTGTTCTTCTTCCATCACCCGCGCGGAACTTCTTCGTGCGGCTTCTATCCCGTTTATCCAAGAATCGATCGATTTTGATGAAGATTCGATTATCGCACCCACTCCAAAAAATTTCGTTTATCAGGCAACGCTGGGAAAATACCGGGTCAATTTGGAACAATTCGGATGCGAAGATTACCCTTTGCTCGTCGCCGATACGGTGGTTACGGCGCAAGGGAAGATTTTGCGCAAAGCCAAAGATGAAGCCGATGCCAGAGCGATTTTGTCCGCTCAAAGCGGTTCGGAAGTCTCCATCATCACCTGTATGATCTATAAAACTCCCCGATTGGAACTGCTCGATATTTCGTCCACCCGCTATTTTTTCGACCCTTTTGATCCCGTAGCGGTTGATGCCTATATCCATCGCGGTGACTGGCGCGGAAAAGCCGGTGCCTGTATGGTAGAGGGATTTTGCAAATCGTATATCCGCGAGACGAGAGGCTTTGAGAGTACGGCGATGGGGCTTTCGGTCGAAGTATTGCAACCGTATTTGCCATGACAACTCCGTACGAAAATGAACTCAAAGCCCTGAAACGTTCGGGGCGCTACCGGGAGCGTCGTGTGGCGGACGAAACGCTGATCGATGCCGCATCGAACGATTATTTAGGGTTGGCGCATGTGCGCGAACTGCATCAAAAAGCGTGTGAAACCCTCTCCTCTTATCCCTGCCACGCCCCCAAAGCCTCGATGCTGGTGAACGGATACCATCCGATTCATAAAGCTTTTGAAGATGCTTTATGCACTGCCAACAAATTTGAATCGGGCATTGTAATGGGGAGCGGATTTAACGCCAATATCGGCCTCGTGGAATCGCTTGTGCGCAAGGGCGATTTGCTTCTGATGGACGAAGAGTATCATGCCAGCGGTATCGCAGGCTCACGAATGTGCGAAGGGCGGGTGGAGTTTTTTGCCCATAACGATGCCGATGCCTTGGAAGCGGCATTGAAACGAGCCGATGAAAAACGGATCATTGTTGCCGTCGAGGGGATTTACTCCATGGGGGGAGATATCCTCTCACGTGAAATCATTCAGGTGTGTCAGCAGTACGACACACTCCTGATCCTTGACGAAGCACACAGCAGCGGAGTCATCGGAGAGCATTTGATGGGAATTTTGGATCACTATAAGATTGAGCCTACCGCGAATATGATCAAGATGGGGACATTGGGAAAAGCGTACGGGAGTTTCGGCGCCTATGCTCTTTGCTCGCACCATATCAGTGATTATCTGATCAATCGGGCTAAAAATGTTATTTATGCAACGGCCCCTTCGTTGTATGACACGGCATTGGCGCATCATGCGCTTCACTACATCCAAACCAATGTTGCGCGTTTAAAAGAAGAAATTGCTGCACGCCAAGCGATCGTGAAAGAGGTACTGGGGATTGCTGTGAATGGTTTGATTGTCCCCATTGAAATCGGGGATAATGTTCGGGTGATGCAGTTGCAAGAATCGCTCAAAAACGATATGGGAGTCGCGGTAGGGGCGATTCGTCAGCCCACCGTTAAGCGTGCGATTATCCGTCTGATTGCGCGGTTGGATATGCCGGAAGCAACTTTGGCAGCCGTGTGTGAACGTTTTAGTCACAATTGGATAAAATTAGATGATGAGTAGTATCCATATTGATCGATTATCCATTCATTATGGGGAGTTGGAATTGGTCGATTGCCGTTTTGATATTCACCGCTCACTGGCATTGGTGGGGGAGAGTGGAAGCGGAAAATCGCTGATTCTCAAAAGTCTGCTCGGATTGTGTGACCAATCTTTGGATGTCCGATTGGAAAAGCGATCGGAGTTTGAATGGGTGAGGGGAAGCAGTGTTGCATTGGTTCCCCAGAATCCGTTTACGGCACTTTCGCCTCTGACGATTATCAAAGATCAGATGTTTTTTTCGCTCCAACGCTGTGAAGAGCTGTTCGGATGGCTTGAGTTGGACAGGGGACTGTTGCAGCGTTACCCCAGCGAACTCTCCGGAGGTCAGCTTCAGCGTGTTGTCGTCGCAATGGCATTAGGATCGTATCCGAAACTTTTGCTGTTAGATGAACCGACGACGGCATTGGATACACAATCGAGAGAAGTCATGATAGAATTGTTGAAGTTACTGCAAGAAAAATTAGGTTTTTCCCTGCTGTTTGTAACGCATGATATGCATGTAGCGGCGGCTTTATGTGAAGATATTTGTGTTTTAAAACAAGGGCATATTATAGAGAATGGCAATTTTGCAGCGATATTGGCCAACCCGCAAACGGCATATACACGCCAATTGATTGAAGCTGATTTTAAAAACCGGGAATACAGAAAATGAATAAAAATTTGTGGATAGCATTAGGAATACTCATCATGATACCAGTAGGGTATCTGGGGTACATTATTTATAACTTTGAATATGAAACACAGCGTCTGATTAACTATAAGCCTCGTCTTACGACGGAAGTGTATGACCGAAACGGCGAAAAAATTGCGAATCTGTTTAGCGATGAGCACCGTTATTATGTCTCTTTTGAAAATATTCCTCCCCGTTTGATCGAAGCGCTGATCGCGATTGAAGATACGGACTTTTTTGAGCATCATGGGGTAAATCCCGATGCCATTATGCGGGCGATTATTAAAGACGTTTCGGCAGGAAAGCTCAAAGAAGGGGCGAGTACGATTACTCAGCAGCTCGTTAAAAATGCCCTTTTGACGCGTGAAAAGAAATTTTCCCGTAAATTCAAAGAGGTTCTTTACGCGATTCGTATCGAACAGGAGCTTACGAAAGAGGAGATTTTAGAGCGTTATTTCAATGAAATTTATTTGGGTCATGGCTATTATGGGATCAAAACAGCGGCGGACGGCTATTTTCGCAAACCGCTTAAAGAGCTGACTCTCAAAGAGATGGCGATGCTCGTGGGTCTTCCCAAAGCGCCGAATTTCTATAATCCGACCAAAAATTATGAACTATCACTCGGGCGGGCAAATCGTATTATCGAGCGGATGCTGGAGCTGGGGTGGATCGATCAGGAAACTTATGACCGTTCAACCCAGGAACGTCCAAAAGTTTATAACGATACCCTGAGCAAAAATTCAGGCCCTTACGTTATCGATGAAGTGATGCGTCAGCTGGGGGATGCGTTTCCCGATATCCGCAGCGGCGGCTACAAAATTTACACAACGATTGATATGAGACTTCAGGAGGCCGGGTACAAAGCACTTCAATCCGGACGGGATGAAGTGTTAAAACGGGCACAGGAAGCGGGTGAACTGGATGCCAACATGCAAGCGCAGCTGAATGGCGCCTTGATGAGTTTGGACCCGAATACCGGTGAAATTTTGGCGATGGTAGGGGGATATGATTATTCGGTCAGTCCCTACAATCGCGTAACCCAGGCAAAACGCCAGCCGGGTTCCGCCTTTAAACCGTTTATCTATCAAGTAGCACTGGACAGCGGTATGTCGCCCGCATCGATGGTTCCGGATATCGCCCGCACCTATACGTATACCGGTGAAGCGGGGGAAGAGAAAACCTGGAAACCGAAAAACTACAAAAACGAGTATAAAGGGATGGTCACCATTCGTGACGCTTTGACCCATTCGCGCAACTTGGCAACGATCAATATGGTGAGCGACATGGGATTTGGCAAAGTCGTTGAGGGGCTGCATCGGTATGGCATTGTTGAAAATTTTCCTCCGGATCTCTCGGTTGCGTTGGGGAC
>DASUMY010000082.1:0-3953 GCA_036277435.1 Sulfuricurvum sp. | reverse complement strand
TGATAAGACCGCTAAGCCCTTTTATTCCCGGAATGGCATTGGTATACAAAAGATCCCATTCGTTTCCCAGATCGCTTTTTCCGTCCATGGCCACATTGGTCTGGAAATCGTGATAGGTGATCATCGCATTACCCACTCCAGCAGCACCGTAACCGAGATTTACATAAGTATCGACGAGCCCCCCTGTCGGAGTAGCAAGAAACTTGTCGGCAGTACCGTTGAATTTATGCAAGGTGGCAAGCGGTGTTTGAAATTTGGTTTTTCCATCATTTCCCATCCCCTCATCGGTTGTTCCGTTCAAGAATTCATATCCCGCACCCAGGCTAAAGCCCATCATGTTTGCCGTGGCTTCGAGGTTGTAATAATAGGCATCGTTTTTTCCCTCGATGTTCGTTACTGTCGTATCAAAGGTTGAATCGGTTTGTTTGGCATATTCGGCACGATAACCGATTTTGGCCCCTGCTGCGGGGATATCGCCGCTCAGCGCTACTCCATAGGTGTCGGCTGCAAATTGTGCTTTTTCCAACGAGAGCATGTAATCATAGGCAGTTACTTTCACCATCTCATTGACTTTATACGTTGCATTTAGGAGGAGTGATTCGCTCTCCCATGTCGGTTCTTCAAAGACGGTCGCATAGCTGTAGAGATACGCTCCGTAGAGACTTAATCCTGGAATGGAGGTATTCGTAAGCGACAGGGCGTCGAGACTTTGGGGCATTTGTCTCCAATCGACGGAACCGATAAAACGCTGATTATCGAGATTGGTGATTTGACGACCTGCTTTGAGTGCCGTTGTTCCCATTTTATACTGAATGTACCCTTGCGTAAAGCGGGTTTGTTCGGGATCGGCGACACGGTCATAGCGTGTATCGGCATCAAAAGATGCATCTTCGTATTTGGTTCCTCCGAGGGTTTGTACGGTAGTACCGTCTACTTTCAGGCTAAGCCCCTCAATGTCAAAAAGGGCTGTATCCAATCCGAGGGTTGCCCGAACTGTGTAGGCATTAGCCTGCTGGCGGGTATTTGACTCATCGTCGACGTTTTCATAGCGGGGACGGATTTCGCCGTTAAACTTTGCATTGCCAAACAGTGAAAAACCGTCGTCGGCACTAAGCACCGTAGGTGCAACACTGGTGAGGGAAAGAACGGCGATTGCCGAAAGGGTAATTTTTTTCATGAGATGTTCCTTTTCATATTTTCATACACAAACGGGGCAAAGCCCCGCTTTATTAGGCTAAGTTTTGCTCGGTGCAATGCCCATGAACGCAAGCGTGCATTCTATTCGTCGTCTTTGGCAAATTTCGAGTAGAGAAATTCGATGATCGCTTCGCGGCATCGGATATACTCCGGGTTGTGCTGTAGCTCCAGGCGATTACGTGGGCGGGGAAGATTGACTTCCAGTATCTCTCCGATGGTCGCTTCAGGGCCGTTGGTCATCATGATGACCCGATCAGATAAAAGAACCGCTTCATCCACATCATGGGTGATGATGACGACGGTATTCCCCTCATGCATCTGTATGCGCATCAGATGGTCTTGGAGGTTTGCCCGCGTCAGTGAATCAAGCGCACCGAAGGGTTCATCCATCAAAAGCACTTTTGGTTCGATAGAGAGGGCGCGGGCGATACCGACACGCTGTTTCATCCCACCGCTGATCTCGCCGGGGTATTTGTCTTTAGCGTGATTCAGATTGACCATATCGATGTACTTCAGCACATGATCGCGGATTTCACTATTGCTCAGATCTTCGCCCAGTACCTTTCGAACGGCCATTTCGATGTTTTGATATACGGTGAGCCATGGCAGAAGCGAATGGTTTTGAAACACCACCGCCCGTTCCGGCCCGGGTGCCGTGATATGTTGATTTTCGAGGAGAATGGTTCCGTTGCTGATCGTATCCAACCCTGCAATGAGGTTGAGTATCGTCGATTTCCCGCATCCCGAGTGGCCGATGATGGAGACGATCTCATTCTCTTTGATATCCAATTGGACATTTCGAAGGGCAACATACTCTTTGCCGCCACCTAGGGGGAAAATCTTATCGACGTGATCGATTTTTAAAAAAGGTTTTGCACTCATTTGACCCCTCGCTTACGATAATCAAAGAAATCGGCGATAAGCCCCATAGTCGCATCGAGAATATACCCGATAACCCCGATGAGAATAATCCCGATAATAATATGGGAATAGTTGAGATTGTTGTACTCATCCCAAATCCAAAATCCGATCCCTACGCCTCCGGTGAGCATCTCCGCCGCAACGATAACCAGCCATGCGATCCCCAATGACAAACGCATCCCCGTAAAAATAAACGGAACGGCAACGGGGAGGATGATCTGAAACACCCGCTCAAACGCGCTGAGCTGAAGCACCCGTGCGACATTTAGATAATCTTCGCTGACACTGCGTACTCCCAGTGCCGTATTGATGATGATCGGCCAGATCGAGGTGATAAAGATGACGAAAATGGCCGTCGTATCCACCTCTTTAAAGACAAACAGTGCCAGCGGCAGCCACGCGAGGGGTGAAACGGGCTTGAGTATCTGGATGTATGGATTGAACGCCGCATACGCATTTTTAGACATCCCGATCAACAGTCCCACCGGAACACCTACCGCGATGGCGAGGGCAAATCCTCCGAATACGCGAGCCAGGGAATTGCTCAGTTGCAGTGCGATCCCCTGATCTCCTGCACCGTTGTCATACATAGGATCCGAGAGGACGACGAGAAGTTCGCTCCATACTTCGCTAGGAGACGGGAATCCCGGTATCTGTAGGGAAACAGCCGACCAAATGGCGATGACTATCCCCAGCAAAAGCAGGGGCAAAAGGACGGCATTGATATATTTTGAAACCATAATGTTCTCCTAAAAACAATAGAATCTGCCTCGAACGAGGCAAGCTTTAGTGCCATAGCGGCGAGCGTAGCCGTAGAGGTTTTACACCTGCGGCATTCAAAATAACTATTTGACTTTCCAATTATTCACTTTGAGGAGTGCTTCTTTGGTGATTTTTGGCGATTTGATCGGTGCGTTGTAGATGTAATCGACCGCTTTGTTTGGATCAAACGTCACACCGTCGATAAATTTGCTCTCTTTTTTCCAAGCAGTGGCAGGGAGGGCATAATTGACCTCTTTAGCCGCTTTTGCAAACAAATCAGGACGATAAACGCTCTCAACCGTCTTTTTCATGTCAACAGGTTTATCGAGTTGTCCCCAACGGATCATTTGGGTTACTTGCCATAAACCGTGGCTGTAATAGGGATAAAGAGCCTGTTTTTTGCCGAAGACATTGAAGTTTGGCATCGGGGTTGTGACGCCGTTGGTGAACATGTATGTCCCGGTCATCGAGTTGTCGATAACATCTTTCGGAGCATTGACATAGGATTTACTAGAGAGAATAGCAGAGGCTTCTTTACGGTTTTTCCATGATGCATCGAGCCACATTCCCGCTTCGATAACCGCTTTGATCATCGCTTTGGTCGTTTCAGGATTTTTATCGGCAAACGCCTTTTGTACCCCTAACACTTTTTCAGGACCGTCTTGCCAGAGCTGATAGCCGGTGACAACGGTTTTACCGATATTCCCCATAACGGCGCGTTGGTTCCACGGTTCACCCACACAGTATCCGTCGATATTTCCAGCCGTCATATTAGCGACCATCTGCGGCGGCGGAACGACTTTGAGGGCGACATCGCTGTCAGGATTAACCCCACCGGCAGCCATCCAGTAACGGACGTGGTAGTTATGCGTACCCGTAGGAAATGTCATCCCAAACTCCGGAACCCCCATCGTTTTACTAGCGATCACTTTTTTAAGTGCTACGGCGGACCCTTTTTTGGTCGCTGCCGGATCGGCTGCCATCATCGCATCATACATTTTATTCGATACCGTGATCGCATCTCCGTTTTGTCCCAGAGCCATGAGGGCAACCATCTCTTTTTTGCTACTTCC
>DASUMY010000081.1:0-5769 GCA_036277435.1 Sulfuricurvum sp. | reverse complement strand
GATGCCGCTTGCGATCACAAACTTGCGAATCTTATTCGCCAAATGGGTTTTTCCCGAACCCTCTTCCCCTAAGATCAACGTGTTCTGATACAGCGTACGCTCTTTGAGTTCCAATGTCGAAATGCTGTTTTTAAAGTGTCCAATTTTATAGCGCATACTAAATCCATGTTTCAAATTTTTATGATGCTAAGTATAACGAAAGGTAGAGAAATTTTAGGAGAAAATCTTCCCCGAAGAGGGGAAAAGAAAAAATCAGCCTTTAACTTTGGCTTCGATCGCGGCTACGATCGAAGGATCTTCAAGAGTAGAGATGTCTTGAGTGATCGCTTCACCTTTCGCGATGGAACGCAAAATACGGCGCATAATTTTCCCAGAACGGGTTTTCGGCAATCCCGGAGCAAAAAGGATGTCGTCACACAAAGCGATATTTCCGATCTCTTTTTGGATCACTTTGTTAATCGCTTTGACCTCTTCTACCTCATCCGCAACCCCTTGGTCGGATTTGAGGACGACATAAGCGAAAATACCTTCCCCTTTGATCTCGTGCGGTTTTCCGACAACGGCGACTTCAGCGACATTGGGGTGTTTTTTGATCGCTGCTTCGACTTCAGCCGTACCCATACGGTGACCCGAAACATTGATAACATCATCGGTGCGCCCTGTAATCGTGATGTACCCTTCCTCATCGTAGTTTGCACCGTCACCCGTAAAGTAAACCGGTTTCCCCTCTTTTTTCACATCACCGAAGTACGATTTTACAAATCGCTCTTTATCACCCCAAACACCGCGGATCATTGACGGCCAAGGACGCGTTACACACATGTAACCGCTCTCTCCCGCACCCACTTTTTCACCCGTTTGCGGATCCAAAATCTCTGCCATGATCCCCGGAAGCGGGAACGTTGCGCAGGCAGGTTTGATCGGCGTCGCACCCGGTAGCGGAGAAACGATATGTCCCCCCGTTTCGGTTTGCCAGTAGGTATCGACGATCGCACATTTGCTGCCGCCGACTGCCTCATAGTACCATTTCCATGCCGGAGGATCGATCGGCTCACCGACAGTTCCGAGAACTTTCAAGCTGCTAAGATCGTATTTCGCAGGTTCCTCTTCACCCATCTTGTGCAATACACGAATCGCCGTCGGAGCCGTATAGAACTGGTTGATTTTATACTCTTCGACCATTTTCCACGGACGTCCGGCATCAGGGTACGTAGGTACCCCCTCGAACATCACCGTCGTCGCCCCCATCGCAAGCGGCCCGTATACGATGTAGGTGTGTCCGGTAATCCAGCCGACGTCTGCTGTACACCAGTAGGTGTCGTTTTCTTTGACATCAAAAACCCATTCCATCGTCATTTGAGCCCAGAGGATGTATCCTGCACTGTTGTGCTGAACCCCTTTCGGTTTGCCCGTAGAGCCTGACGTGTAAAGGAGGAAAAGAGGGTCTTCCGCATCCATCACTTCGGCTTCACATTGGCTGGACTGGTTTTTGATCAGTTCGTTGTAGGAGTAATCGCGCCCTGCTACCCACGTGATCTCTTCGTTGTTTCGCTCAACAACGAGAACTTTTTGTACCGGCGACTTGCCATCGATGGCCTCATCGACAACGCTTTTGAGCATGTACGGCTTATCTTTGCGATACGCACCGTCTGCCGTGATCACCACTTTTGCCTCGGCATCTTCGATACGGTCCTTGAGCGCTTCGGCAGAAAATCCGCCGAATACGATCGAATGGATAGCGCCGATACGGGCACACGCCAGCATCGCATACGCAGCTTCGGGAATCATCGGCATATAGATGACGACACGATCCCCTTTTTTGACACCGAACTCATTTTTAAGAAGATTGGCAAACTTATTGACGTTATAGTAAAGCTCAAGATAGGTGATGATCTGTTTGTCGCCGCGGTCCCCTTCAAAAATAATCGCCGCTTTGTTTTTTCGGCTCTCCAAATGTCGGTCGATACACTGAACCGATACATTCAGCTTACCTCCCTCAAACCATTTGACAAACGGGAAATCACTCTCATCCAACGTCTTTGTGAACGGCTTTATCCAATCAATCTTTTCGTTGGCAAAATGACCCCAGAATCCTTCGTAATCTTCCTTGGCCCAATTTTGCAAATCGTTGTATTCGCACATGTTTTTGATACGGGCTTGCTTAGCAAACTCTCGGTTAGGGTGAAATGTCGGTTTAATAGTATCGCTCATAAGTAATGCTCCTTAGTGTAGTTTATGTGTATGTTTTAATTTAATATAGACCATTGCGGTCATGATCGCATCGTTCAGCGCATTATGCTGACCCATCCTCGGGATATTCAAATCTTTGAGGATTGTATCGAAGCGTAAATCAATGTTTCCTTGAGGAATCAAAGCAATTTTTTTATCAAAATATAATCCAGAAATCTCGGTTTGGGGGTTCGGAAGATTGATCCCTAACCACGGCTTGATCATACGGTTAATCATCGCAATGTCAAACTCCAGATAGTACCCTACCAACGGACGGTTTCCGATAAATTCCAAAAAAGTGCGCACAGCCTCTATCGGTTCAAGGGCCTGTTCTAAATCACACGGTCGAATATGGTGAATTTTGATACTCTCCTGACTGATCTGTTTTGAAGGTTTTAAAAACACTTCGAAACTTTGAGAGGTCAGGATTCTATTCCCTTTTATTTTCACCGCACCGATACTCAAGACGTCATCGGTTTTTTTATCCAATCCCGTCGTTTCGGTATCGAATACCACCACTTCATCACCCTCATACGGTTCAAGCAGCCATCCATAACGCTGATCTTTTAGCGCCCTTCGATTCCAGAGAAGCGTGAGATATTGAAACATTACATCACCATTTCAAGGTGAAAATGAAACGTCAGGAATTTTTTGAAGGTATTGACAATTTTAAACGCATCTTTGAGCAAATCGCGATCGGTTTTGCTAAAAAGTTTCGGATTAACGTAGTTTTGTTCCTCCCCTGATTGGGGTTGAGAAAGCATGGAACGCAATCGAATACTCAAAAGGGTATCGTACGCTTCGATCAGCTCGCTCGCAAACCGTTTATCAAACAGACCTGCATTGTTGAGCTCCTTAATCCGCTCGGTGGTATTGGTACATCCGATTCCGTGCTCCAATGCCAAAATCCGCACCCCGTGGAGAATCGCGAAAATCCCCCCTTTTTTGATGTCGAGTTCGCTTTCATGCTCCTCCCGGCCCAGTACAAAACCGGAGAAAAGACTCAAAGGGGTTTCAAACGCCAATGCTGCCTTGGCCAAATGGGCCAATATGTCCGTGCGCCCTTCAAAATGTTCTCTCAGGTAGGTACGGCATTCGCTCAGCAACGATTCATCCCCTGCAACGCAGGAAGCATCCAAAAAGATGGAGAGGGAACGAAGGGCATCTTCATCCAATGTCTCACTCCACCCTTGAATCATCGATTTATACCCTTTGACATTTCGGCGCCAATAGGGATTGCTTACCATCACCTCTCCGCTGCATTTTGGAAATCCCAACCGCAGTAAAGACGCATTTAACTGCATCATGTACGGTTCAAAATCGGCTTCATTTTCCCCATCGCGGATGATCAGGGCATTGTCCTGATCGGTACGCAATATCTGCTCATCTCTCCCTTCGCTCCCCATGACGATCAATGCGCATTTCTCCTGCAAAGCGGAAGGGACCACCATTTCAAATACTTTTGCGTACACCTTGACGTTAAGTTCACTGACCAGTTTGGATACGTACCGAACCTTCACCCCTTTGGAGGTCAGGGAGCGCACCAAATAGATCAGCGAACGCTGGGCACTCATCAGCTCGTCAATCGTAGACGCACGGTCGATCGATGCCGCGATCAAATGGGTGTGATTGGCAAAATAGCTCAATAAATCGAGTTGTTCCAAAATCCCGACGACCGTTTTCCCTTGGACCACCACCAGTTTTTTAACGCTGTGCTTGGTAAACAAAAGCAATGCGTTAAATAAAAAATCGCTCTTTTCGATCGTAATCAGTGCGTGTGTCGCGATATCTCCGATAGACTCATCGGTACTTTTTCCGGCCAGCAAAACGCGCTCTCGCAAATTGCTATCGGTGACAATCCCCATACCGTTCGCCTCGCGAACCAAGATCACCTGTGCGTTTTCTTGGGCCATCTTTTCAAGTGACGCTTTGATAGAGTCTGATCCATTGACGATACAAGGAGTATGCAAATAGATCTCGTCGACTTTTGATAACATAAAAGGGGTCAGATCATTTTGGTGATGACGCTCTTTGAGATGCTGATGTTTGGTAATGAAATCTTGCATAAAATAATGTTGAAACGATTCGACATCTTGCAGAAGATTGAGGAAGGAGTTTTTGGAAAGTTCGTAACAGATCAGATCTTCGGCAACGCTGAAGGTACTTTGGGTATTTCCGTAAATAAGGGCATTGGCATCAAAGCTATCCCGTTCCCCGTAAACATTTTGAAGCTCACCGTCAATCGTCTCATTCACGATCCCTTTGATAATGATGTAGAGCGATTGGGCCCTCACCCTGGGAGCGATCAAAACCGCTTCCTTGGGATAATAGGCGATATCCATCTGTGTCATCAGTTTTTCAATCATCCTCTCACTCAAGAGGTCAAAAGGATGAATTGACATTAGCAAGGCTTTTTGATCAAAAAGACTCAAAGGTAACTCCTAAAATTCTGCCTCTAAAGAGGCAAGCTTCAGTGCCTTAGCGGCCAGCGTAGCCAAAGGGATGAATTCCTTTGGCGTTAAATCAGTGCTCTACAGCGCCTTCAGCACCGATACCCGTCTGAGAACGGATATACTGCGCTTCGAATGCTTCCTTCTCACGTGCCGCAGTGTCGCTTTTGTCGGTAATCGAGAAGAACCAGATTCCGATAAACGCTGCACTCACCGAGAAAAGAGCCGGATATTTATACGGGAAAATCGCTTCCGCATTACCCATAACATCCACCCATACGGTCGGACCTAGAATCACCAGTACCGCTGCGGTTAGAAGCCCCAGTGAACCACCGAGCAACGCACCGCGTGTCGTCAGTTTAGACCAGAACATCGAGAGGAACAAGATTGGGAAGTTCGCACTCGCGGCAATCGCAAACGCAAGTCCCACCATGAACGCAATGTTTTGATCTTCAAACATAATTCCCAGATAAATCGCAATGATTCCCAACACAACGGTTGCTACTTTGGAAACTTTCATCTCCATCAAACCATCAGCACGTCCTGCACGCAATACACTCGCATACAAATCGTGTGAAATGGCCGAAGCACCCGCAAGAGTAAGCCCGGAAACAACCGCTAGAATCGTTGCAAACGCCACTGCCGAGATAAATCCGAGGAAGAAATCCCCGCCAACCGCATGGGAGAGGTGAATCGCCGCCATATTATCACCGCCCAAAATCGGAGCGCCGCCGTCAACCGCTTGTTTCGCAAGATCGAGATATTGCGGGTTGTTGAATACCATAACAATCGCACCGAAACCGATGATAAACGTCAGGATATAAAAATAGCCGATAAATCCTGTCGCATAAAAAACCGATTTGCGTGCCTCTTTCGCATCGCTGACGGTGAAAAAACGCATCAAGATATGAGGTAATCCCGCCGTTCCGAACATCAAAGCAATCCCCAGTGAAAGGGCTGAAACCGGATCCGATATCAATCCGCCCGGAGCCATGATGGTTACGTCTTTCATACTGACCGCCGTAGCAAACAACGATTCAAAGTTAAAGTCATAGTGTGCCATAACCGCAATCGCCATAAACGTTGCCCC
>DASUMY010000080.1:0-10060 GCA_036277435.1 Sulfuricurvum sp. | reverse complement strand
GTTTTAAGGGACATACGCTATCTTGGGAATCCCAAGGGTTTCATCCAATCCCATCATAATATTGGCATTCACGAGCGCTTGCGAACTGGCACCCCGCATCAGATTATCAATGGCCGCCATTGCGACGAGAGCATTGCCGTTACGCGCCGCATACACATCGGCAAAGTTCGTCCCCGACGTCATTTTCGTATGAGGAGGGGCGTTGCGAACACGTACAAAAGGTTTATCGGCATAAAAGGCTTCCATCAATACCGACGGATCACAGTCCTCTTTCAATGTCGCATAAACACAAGCCAGCATACCACGCGTCATCGGAACCAAAGAGGGGACGAACGTCACCTTTACTGCCGATGTGCATAGGGCCGAAGCATGTTGTTCGATCTCGGTGGCATGACGGTGTTTGATGATATTGTAGCAATTAATATTATCATTAACGCTCACATAGTGAACGCTTGCAGTGGGAGATTTCCCGGCACCCGAAACCCCGGTTTTTGAGTCAACAAAAATAGGATGGGAATGATCGATATGGTCCAAAAAGGGGGCCAAAGCCATCAATGTCGCGGTCACATGGCATCCAGGATTCGCAATCAGCCGTGCATTTGCGGCCGCTTTACCGTGCAGTTCGGGGATCGAATAGACGGCATGAGCCAAATTGTCCAGATCCTCATGCTCGCAATAAAACGCTTCATAATTTTCCTGACTCAAACGATAATCGGCAGAGAGATCAACGACTTTTATCCCTCGTGCAAGGAGTCCGCGTGCGGTATTCATCGCCGTTTTGTGAGGCAATGCCAAAAAAACAAGCTCGCACGATTGCGCTGCCGTATCCAAATCAACTTTTTCAACGGAAAAATCCACCACTCCCGCTAACGAGGGATGGAGCTCCGCCAAGGTTGTTGCCCCTTCGGTATTGGCACAATACGCAAGCTGAAAAACCGGATGGGAGAGGATCATTTTGACAAGTTCTAATCCCGTATAACCGCTGACTCCGATGATACCTGCATTAATGAGTTTCAAATACGATCTCCTGGTATTTCACTTCAAGCACTTCGTATGTTTTTTCACCGCCGGGGAGTTTTGCCATAACTTCATCCCCTTCTTCGCGTCCAAGGAGCTGTTTGGCCAACGGAGAGTTAAACGAGATTAATCCTCGATCCGGATTGCTCTCGCACCCTCCGACAATCGTATAGGTCAGCTCTTGATCGGTTGCTACATCACACAACACCACGGTAGAACCGAAACTGACGCGGGCATGTTCAAGTTCGCTGGGATCAACAATCTGTGCTCTGGAGATTACGTCTCCCAATTCCGCAATACGCGTACCGATAAAAGCCTGTTTTTCTCTTGCGGCGTGATATTCTGAATTTTCTTTTAAATCCCCGTATTCTTTAGCACGGTCAATCTCTACATTGACGGCCGGAAGTTCAACCGTTTTCAAGGTATTCAGCTCATCGGATAATCGCTGAAATCCGTATTTTGTCATAGGCTCTTTTTGTTCCACTGTTCTCTCCGCGCGAAGTAATAATGGTGTATTATACCAAACCTAGCGCCTCTAAAAATCAAAAATAGCGTCCAGCTCTTCGTCGGATGTTTCACACGGAGGCTCAATCATCAATCGTACCATTTCCATATCGGCTCTCAAAGAACGGTCCATAAAATAAAGATCGGCTCCTCCTTCGACGAAAAGAACCTTTAGCCATCGCTCAAAATTATGGGTAAACCCTTCGATGAGCCGAATTTGGTCGGCACTGAGTTGGGAAAAAGCCTCTTTGTGCTGACTGATCATGATCGAAAATTCAACCATGATGACCGCTACACGTTCGACCTCTTCATAATGGCTTAATATGAGCGAGATTAATGAGAAATAGGAACGTATTCGTATGAGGGTATTGATCGATAATCCTACGTGCTGCGCTTCATAAAAATAAGCATTCATATCCTCGATAAATTCTCGTAATTCCCTTATATCGTTTTCATCCATAAACGTATACGGAGGCGATATCGCTTTCTTGATCGGTCCCTCTTGCACGGTTGCTATAAGTCGATTGATCCGCCTATCGTCACGGACAGATTGTTCTTCTCTTTTTTCTTTTAACGCGGATTTTGACAATCGGATACTGATTCGTTTCGCATCGGAACGATATTTAATTCTCCGTCTTTTCCACTCCTTACGAATAAACGCTATCAGTTCTTTGTTCCGAACGGTAAAAAAATAGTATTTGTCACTCTCTTCAATAATAATCTCGAAAAACGACTCTTTGTGCCTCTCCAAAAAACGATCGGTTAGTTCATACAGACCAACAAAAAAATCATACGTTTCAGCCGTTGCTCCGGCATATACCGTCATCATGTATTCCCACAATTGGTTCAAATCCTCTTCATCCCCGATCGAAACAACTTGTTTAATCGAATAAATCGAACGGTCATGAAATAAATTGACAATTTTTTGCTGTTTTCTCATGCGTTTCCTAATCGATAATCATGGAATGACCCTCATATTTTAGACATAGTTCCGCACAATGACGCGTAGGCCGCTGGATAAAATACCCCTGTACCAAAGAATGACTTTGACTCAAGATTGGGCAGGGATATTAGATTGTAATAAAGTTAAACTGGACGTTATCAATCTCTTCTTTGAAGTCTTGACCAAATTCTTCTGCCGTATCATCTTCTTCATGGTGTTTCCAGTTTACCGTGACACTGTTATATTCTGAAATTTCATCTAACGTTGAAAAAAGGTTAAAAAATACTTTAGTACTTGCACTGTTAAAATAGGTCAAAAAGAAATCAAACTGAATATCGGCATCATTTTGACTTTTCAAATGCATTTTAAGGGGATTCATAATCGGATCAAAAAATGCATTGACATCTTCAGGATACGATTCTCCTTCAAAACTATACACATTATTTTGGGTATCCAAAACGATTTTCGGTGTTGTTACGGTTGCTGGAATAGTTGTCATAGTGTTTTCCTTTTTGTTTTTGTTAAATTACGACTTTGAGTGTGAAACAATCAAATGTTTCGTCATTTTCAATAAAATCAAATTCGATCGGTTCGCTTGATTTACGTGCCATCTCTATAAATCCGATACTTGCCCCTTTGCTTCCTTCATCAGGCTCCGAGCGCATTTTTTCTTTGTAAAGCGCTTTGAGCTCCTCTTGGCTCATAGCCGCAATTGATTCCAATTTTTCACTGAGAGCGGGGACTTTCGTTTTCTCGATCCGGTTGGAACACATGATGTAAAACTTATCATTTTCGGTTCCGATTGCAACCGAGCCGTAACTCATGCTGGCTTGTTCCGGATTTTGTATTTGGTCCGGTGAATAGCGAGTAATATTTTGTGCTTGTTCGACAAACATATATAAAACCTTTTGGCTTATACCCATTTTCGTTTCATCGGCACTCAATTTGCCTTTAATCATGGAGCTTACGGCTACAATAATTTCTTGCGACAGGTATCCGTTATAACAAAAAATAATATTTTTAGATTCGATCATATCTTTCAATGCCCGAAAATCGTTTAACGTCATAGACTTTTCCTTTATTTGAATTTAAATTTGAAATGCAATCATCGTATTATCATCGCGTTGTGATTCGTCTCCCTTGTAGTTGTTATATTGTTCCAAAATAATTGCCTGCTGTTCGTGCATAGGCTTTGTATGATTGTCATAAATAGTTTCCATTAGCCTCTTTTTGCCGAATGCGATTCTTTTGCTGCCGCCTATTTGATCGATAATGCCATCCGTCGTCAAATAAAACCGCATCCCCTCTGTAAGTTCTAATGTCTGATTGGTAAATGTCAAATCTAAATCACTGTGAACATACCCGATACTGTGTTTATCTGGTAAAATATGATGAAGATGATTGTCATCAATATAGATAAGCGGTGTATTGGCCCCCGCAAATGTCAATTGCTTGTTTTCGAGATCAACATAACAGAATGCTCCGTCCATACCGTCATTCGACTCACTGGACTCATCATACTGCCCCAGGGTTTCTTTTACTAGACGGTTCATTTGACTTAACAGTGCCGCAGGATCATCAAGGTGTCTTTGCTGAGAAAGCAAACGGTCAAGAATGGAAATAACCACGAACGTCATCAATGCTCCAGGGACTCCGTGTCCTGTACAATCGATTATCGCAACAAAAAATCCTTTTTCGGTTTTATCAACCCAATAACAATCTCCGCCGATGACATCCTTTGGCTTCCAAATCACAAATGCATCGTTTGTAAAACTGTTGAGTATCTCCGGTTCCGGTAAAAAAGAGCGCTGAATACGGCTCGCATAATTAATACTGCTTCGAACCAGTGTGTTGATTTGTTCCAGCTCTTTATTATTGGTCTGAATTTGCTGAAATGAATTGTGCAGTGCCTGGCGTGACAATTCAAAGCTTTTACCGACTTGTCCGATTTCATCGGTGCGTTTCCAAACAAACGGTTCGTCAAGTTTTTGATTCGCCAACGCATTGGACTGCGACAGCAGTTCGCCAAAAGGCTGTGTTAGATCACGCACTACCCGTTTTACCATTTTTGCCACGTAGAGCGCACCAGCGATACTGATGATAACAATGAGTGCCAAGATTGCAAAAAATTGTACCTGCGTTGTCGAATAAATATTTTGGGCATTGATAATTTGAACCTGCATCAATTTATTCAAAATAGGGGTTAGTTCTATAATGGTGTACGGCGCATCATCCGTTGTCCAGGATATGACATCCATTAACTTTTTTTCTTTAACCAGCTGGATCAGTGTGTCCAGACTTTTAACGGAGAGATTTACATATTTTTCTGCATCCGGCAGTAACTCTTTTTCTTCATTAGTCAAATGGCCGTTTTTATAGGCATTCCACTCATTTATAATTTTTTCTTTTTCAAGCATCAGATCATTGGCTGCTTGTACATAGTCTGTTACTCTTCCTTGAGAAATATCTTGTGCCGATACGAGAACTTTTTGTTCATACGATTCTTTGATGAGTCGCAAATGGCCAAGCGGTTCAAGCGCATTTCCGTTTAGTGAGCGTATCGAGAAGTTTGAAATCAGCATCCCGATAATACCAGCGACAATCGCGCTAATAGCCAAAATTTGAGTCAGTTTGACTAAGTAATTGACTTTATCTTCTACCCTTGTGTTTTCAAGCACTTCAGGCTTAAATTTTGTCATGAACCCCATTTACTATCCTTCTTGGATTATTTAAAAAAAATTGTGATCTATTAGTATTGTATATATCTTTTATTACAATTACGAAACAAAAAAGATCTCTTTCAGCTTTATTTTCTAATCAATAATCACACGAAGGTGATCAGGGGAGTGTTTGGCATTTTTTTTCTCTATTGCAA
This sequence comes from Sulfuricurvum sp., assembly GCA_036277435.1. Classification (GTDB taxonomy): domain Bacteria; phylum Campylobacterota; class Campylobacteria; order Campylobacterales; family Sulfurimonadaceae; genus Sulfuricurvum. Next base: position 4,721 of record DASUMY010000080.1, on the reverse strand, counting down.
ACACTTTTTGAAGCTGCTCCGCAGAATGGATAGAGGACGTTTGACTTTTGTAGATGATAACGGCACTGACACTGAGCAGTTTGAATTCTCGGACTACCCCCTCACGGTCTTCGGCAACGATGCATCCGCGCTCACGATCTTCTGCACTGTAAAATTCACGGACATCCTCACTGAATTGGTGAATTAAATTTCGTACCGAAACACAAAACTGATCGAACATGGCATCATTCTTGATCATCGTTCCTGCAAAAAAATCATCCCCTCCGATATGTCCGATAAAGGATTTATCCATAAAGATCTTGTGCATCAATTCGGCGAACAGGACAATAACCCTGTCCCCGTTTCGAAATCCGTAATAATCGTTATAGGGCTTAAAATGGTCAAAATCAAAATAACAGAAGGCACTGGTCTGCTGTGCATCGAATGAATGGGCAATATGCTCATTGATCATAAAATTTCCAGGAAGCCGGCTAAGGGGATTTTGATCGCGGGCCCGAATCAAATTGCGTTCATGGACTGCTTCAATCAATACTCTGGCACTCAAATAGCCGATATATTTAGACGATTCAACGACTAAAACACCGGGGGCACGGTCTGACAGTGAATAGAGTTCTACAATTGTCTCAAGCGGCATGGTCACATCCACTACCGGAATGGAATCAATGTACGTTTCTAACACGGAAAAGTTTGAAGAACTGTTTTGAATCAGTGATCGTCCAAATGGGGAATAGATAACCGCTTTTAGACGATGTTCATGAATGATCCCTACGGGAGAGCCTTGATTATCGATAACGGGAATGAGAAAAAGGTCAGCCGTGCGGTTGAATTTATCTAATAATAATTCCATGGAATCATTGATGGCAACTGCGTCAAGTATTTCCAAACGTTTTCGGATAATTGTTTGGTCTCCGGGCGTTCTCTTCTCCAATAATGCCAGATCATAGATATGAGTGTATTTTAGAGACAGTTCCACACAATCACGCGTAGGACGCTGGATAAAATAACCCTGTACCAAATGGCATCCTATTTCTTTGCAGACCAAAAATTCCGCTTCCGTTTCTACCCCTTCGGCGATGACACGGCATCCCATCAAGGTAGACAGCTGGACCATATTCCGGGCTAAGAGCTTTTTTTTCTGATCCGTATTTACGTCCGTTAAAAAAAACCGGTCGATTTTTATAATGTTAGGAGTAGCGTGATAGAGCATCTTATACCCTGACTGACCAATCCCAAAATCATCAATGGCGACACAGAATCCCTCATGGCGGTAATGGGCCATCAGACGGGTAAAATGATCTAGATTTCCGATTTCATTGTGTTCGGAGAGTTCAAATACCATACTTTTATGATCTAAACCATAGCATTTTAAGATACGGGAGGTATTCCCTTTTGAAAAATCACCCATTTCCAGCAGACGGTTGTCAAGATTGTAAAAAAGTTTAATTTCCTCATAGCCCTTAATCGTACAAAACTTTTGGATCACTTTTTCTCGTAGGGCGAGATCAAACGTATACAATGCATTCTCTTCAAACAAGCGGTCAAAAAACGATTCAATCGAATCAAATCCGAGAGTATCCGTCCCTCGAAGAAGCGCTTCTACTCCGAAGAGATCTCCGGAATGGATATCAACAATAGGCTGAAAGGCGATGTCTAGTACATCAAGATAATAATGATAGATTGAGTGTAATGGTTCCATACAAGAGAGTATAAAACTTATAGATAACATAAGGGTTACAAAAGAATGAAAGAGAAGGAGAAAAGCGGTAAAACGAAGGGGGAGGTTACGTCAGTTTCCGCAATGCCAGCGAGCACATCGCCAAACCAAACGATCCGGTCACGGCTACAAAGCTCCCTTTTTCTTTGATACGGGGAGGTTCCGAGCTGAAAATACAGGTAAAATCCCCTTTGAATTTTCGTTTGCGCAGTTCGTTTCGGATCTTCGCCGCAAACGGGTCTCCGTGGGTTTTCCAAATGGAGCAGGTTTCGATTTTAGTGGGATCGAGCCGTTTTGCCGAACCCACAGAGCTGATCAGTTTCGGATAGCATTTTTGGATCAGGGCGAGCTTGGCCCGCATATCGTCAATCGCATCGAGAATCAGATCAAAAGGCTCAAAGTCAAAGCTTTCTACCCATTCGGGAGTAATACGCTCATTGATCGCGATAATGTGCGGATAATGACTCTTCATCGCCTCTACTTTGAACTCTCCCTCGTGCATCTCCGAGTGCATCTGACGGTTTTGGTTGCTCTCATCGTAGCGGTCGAAATCGACAATCGTAATATCACGTACACCGGAACGGTAAAGACAGTCGAGACAAAAGCTCCCTACTCCTCCCACTCCCAACAGAAGGATTTTGGCATTTTGCACTTTGCCAAACGCCTCTTCCCCAAAAACGAGCTTGGTTCGAATGTGCCTCATAACCACTCTTGCAGTCGTTTGATCGACTTATAGGCACTCATATCGAGCTTGATGGGGGAGATGGATACCATCCCCTCTTCGATCGCTTCAAAATCGCACAATCCTTCTCGGTTTTCACGCGCTTTAAACTCCAGCGGGTGCAGTCCCAACCAATAGTATTCCAATCCTCTGGGATTGCGGTGCAAATGGGCATCATTCGCATAATAGCGGTACCCCGCATACGTCACACAAAACGCCAGTTCATGAACGTCATGGGGAACATTAATATTTAAAAACTCCCGTTCATTGAGGGGAAACTCCCCTTCAAAGATCTTTTGTACCACCGCGCGGATCGCTTTTTTGGCCAGCGCGAAATCTCCCATGGGCTGGGTGAAATCCATCACTTGCGAAATAGCGATAGAGGGGACACCGTGCAATACCCCTTCCATCGCGGCCGCCGCTGTCCCTGAATAGGTAATATCCTCTCCCATATTGGACCCTTTATTGATACCGCTGACAATCAAATCCGGTTTATCCACATCAAACATCGAATGCAACGCCAAATAGATACAGTCACTGGGGGTACCGTCATCGAGTTTGTAAAAATCATTCGCGACACTGATAAAATTCAAGGGGCGATTCAATGTCAAAGAGTGGCCGCATGCCGATTTTTCCGTGGATGGGGCGACTACCGTAATCGTACCGAAATCACTCAACGCTTCAATCAGTGCCAATAGCCCCGGCGACTCATATCCATCGTCGTTTGTAATCAATATTTTTTTCATCATGGTGATACTCTCCCTCGTATATTCAGCCGATTATCCGGCATAAAAAGGAAACAATTTTCCTCACCTCTGCGCTCGTACGCCAAAAAATATCCATGCTGCTGCAGTATCGCATTGACAATGTACAAACCTAAACCAAAGCTGTCCTTTGTCGGATGTTCTTTGGTAAACGGTTCCACGTAATACGCCAACGGCTGCTTTAGCGCATCTCCCCGATTGGCAAATACAATGGAATGTTGCTCCATACGTATGGCCATCGTCCCATCGTACGAATATTTAAGACCGTTATCGATCATGTTTTTAATCGCCGTTGCGAATAACCGATAATTGCCTTCCAATATTACCGAACTCTCAACATGAATCGCAACCGCATCGTAGTCAACCATCGCCATATCGATCGCACCGTCAATGATATCAATCAAACGGTACTTTGCTTTTTTCTCCAGCGACGGTGATCCTGAACTGATCTCTTCAATCAAGGCAAACTCGGCAATCAGCCCCTCAAGTCTTTCGAAAATTCCCAGAAAACGGGTTTGATGTTTAGGATCTGCCAACATGGTGGCGGCAATACGCCCTTTGGCAATCGGTGTTTTAAGCTCATGCATAATATTGCGCAAAAAGAGCGTCCGTGAATCGATCAGGGAACGGATTTTCTTTTGTGCCGTCTCCAGTTCTCTCGCAACCAGTGCTATTTCATCTTGACCCTGGATATGAAAGCTCACCCCCATATCCCCCTCCCCGAACTTCGCAATCTGGCGGCGTAAACGGCGAAGAGGAGAGAGACGATGAATGATCAGGCCAAAAGAGAGCAGCAAAATAGCCAATATCGTAGTATAGGCATACAACAAATTGGCCCCCGTATAGGGCTTGCTGATACGATCTTCCAATAGAACCGGATAATGGGCCGATTGAATCCAAAAATAAATTTTTCCGTGATACTGCAGCATACTCGCATGTATCCGGCTCACAATCAAATCATTGTACGGAGCTTCAATGGAGATCGGCTGATTCATTTCGATGGAAGAAGGACCGTCCGCTTTTAACAATAGCCCATGCTGTGTGATTTGACGATATGCCGCGGCGTCATTGATCACATACAGATCATACATGGCCAAATTTGCTTCAAAGATAGGTAATGAAATTTGTTTCAGCAAAAAAGTGTGATAGATTTGAGAAATCAGAGAGTATTTGCTAAATAGGGTATCGATATGTTTGGAGCGATTCGTCTCATAAAGCTGATAAAATGTGTAACTGAGACTGCCCACTGTTACACTCAGGGCAAACAATACCGTTAAAAAAACACCGTTACGTTTGAGGATCATTTTAAGAGCTTATACCCAATACCCCGAATCGATTCAATCAAACTTTTGTCTCCGAGTTTGCTGCGGATACGTCCCATCATGACGTCGATACTTTTGTTCGACGAGTCTTCATTAATCGCACTCACATTATGAATCAGATCTTCTCGGGAGACAACCGTCCCTTGTTTTCGTATCATGTGCGCCAAAATGCCATACTCCGCATTGGTCAAATCCAAAGG
>DASUMY010000079.1:0-2788 GCA_036277435.1 Sulfuricurvum sp. | reverse complement strand
CTGGAACAGCTCAATGAATGGTATCAAAAACTGCTCGATGAAAACACCACGGCCAAAAGCTATCTCACCGATCGGGGTATTTTCACCTCCAGTATCCAGCGGTTCGGAATCGGCTATGCCCCCACCTCGCCGCAAACCCTGGGATTTTTAAAACAGCGCCGTTATACGATCCAAGAAGCGGTGGAACAAGGGGCCATCGGCAGTGACGGCGGACGGGAGTTCGCCCGTTTTATCGAACGGATCACCTTCCCCATACACTCCACCAGCGGCGCGATTGTCGGGTTCGGAGGGCGGACGATTACGGGGCATCAAGCGAAATACGTCAACTCCTCCCAAAGCGCCATTTTTAACAAATCACGTCTGTTATACGCCTATCATCTCGCACGCGAAACCATTTATCGTCTCCGGGAGATCATCGTTACCGAGGGGTATTTGGATGTCGTGATGCTGCATCAAGCAGGTTTCACCCATGCCGTTGCGACACTGGGAACGGCCCTTACCGCAGAACATTTGCCGTTATTGCGCAAAGGGGAACCGCGTGTCCTTGTCGCCTACGACGGAGACAAAGCAGGGCGCGCTGCCGCACTAAAAGCCTCAAAACTTCTCAGTTCCGGAGGATTTGACGGAGGGGTTGTGCTGTTTGAAGGGGGGCTTGATCCTGCAGACATGGTACGCGACGGACGCATTGAAGAGCTCAATACCCTGCTGCACCACCCTATCTCGTTTATTGAATTTGTCATTACCGAAATCATCGCCGCCTACAATTTGAGCGACCCCAGAGCCAAAGAGCAGGCGCTGCACGAAACACTGGGCTACATCAAAACGCTTTCCCCCCTGATGCAAGAAGAGTATCGCCCCTTCATCGCCTCAAGGCTGGGTATATCCCCCTCCCTCATACGCCTTTCCCACTCCAAAGGGGATGCGACCTCCCTTCAAAGCCCCCAGCTCTCCCATCACGATATGTGGGAACTGAGCTTGATTAAAACGATTTTAGAGCGTCCTCAAATCACCGACGGACTGCTCGATTTTTTGGATGCCTCGCTCCTTCAGTACCACGGCCATGAATTTACCGCTGCGATTGCCAACCATGCCGACGATCCCAGATTGACGGCCATTATGATGGATGAACGTATTCGAGGGTTTGATGGGGATGAAGGGCTGAGAGTAGAGCTTATTACCTTCTTAAACGCCCATTACAACCGTGAACTCAAAAAGCTTGCCAGTGAAAATTCGCTATCATTCGATGAAAAATCGTATTTAATACGTCAAATGCGCGAAAAAATTGCACGCCTCAAACGCGGAGAATTGGTTCCGCTTACTTAAAAAGGAATGTTCATGAAAGCAATTGCTCTATTCAGCGGCGGTCTGGATTCAACCTTGGCGATGAAACTGATCATCAACCAAGGCATTGAGGTCATCGCCTGCAACATCAGTACCGGCTTCGGCTCTACGAAAGACCGGCGTGCCCATATGCAAAATATGTGTGATCAAGTAGGGGCCGAGCTGCGTATCATCGACATTCAGGATGAGTATCTCGAACAGGTCCTTTTTACCCCAAAATACGGATACGGCAAACATTTCAACCCCTGTATCGACTGCCATGCCAAAATGTTTGAAGTCGCCAAACGGATCATGGAAGCCGAAGGGGCCAGTTTTCTGATCAGCGGTGAAGTGCTGGGACAGCGTCCGATGAGCCAAAACAGCGAATCGCTGCAAAAAGTGCTCAATCTCAGCAATTGCGAGGGGCTGCTGCTGCGCCCGATGAGCGCCAAAGCGCTAGAGCCGACCATACCGGAACTAGAGGGATGGGTGGATCGTGAAAAGCTCGAAAATATCGTGGGGCGCAACCGCGAACGGCAAATGGAGCTCGCAGAAGAGTTCGGTCTAAAAGATTACGAAGCGCCGGGAGGCGGATGTTTATTGACCGATGAACATTTTTCCCGCAAAATTCGTGATTTTATCGCTCACGACAAGGATTTTGTCAAAGCCGATATCCCGACACTGAAATACGGCCGGCAGCTGCGCCTTCCTGATGGGGCAAAACTTATCATCGGACGCAATGCCGAAGAGAATGAAAAACTCGAAAGCATCGAAAATCCGAAATACGCCCATATCCATACCGAACTGTTCGGCCCTCATTCCCTCATCTCCATGAATGCGTCCGAAAAGGATAAAACATTGGCGGCAAAACTGATTTTAGCCTACTGCAAAGCGGGATTTGAGGGAGAGCAAACACTGAATTTCGGCGGTGTGCCGCTAACGACCCTTAGCGATCTCAGCCGCAACGATGCGGCAAAGTATTTTGTCTAATAGGTGATTATTTAACGACTTTGCAGCCGTAACCTGCTTGTTTCACCGCATCACACAAGCTCTCGGGCTTTGTTGTTTCTGCGGCCTTGACCTCAGCACGGCCGTCTTTGAGATAAACACTGCTCTCTTTGACCCCTTTGACATCGCTTAACGTTCCCTTGACGTTTTTAACACACGCCGGGCACGTCATCCCATCAATTTTGAGATTCACCAGCTGATCGGCGCTTGCGATCCCCGCGATTGCGATCATCGCTACTAAAACTATTTTCATAGAAACCCTTTTAAATCATTTCGTGCTATTGTTTCACATCTTTGTTAAAAGAGTGTTAAGGGTGTGGGGGAATTTTATGAATGCAATAGAATGGTGGATGATAATCAGCATAGCCTTTGCCGGGAGTTTCGGCCACTGCATAGGGATGTGCGGCGGATTTATCGTCGCATACAGTTCCACCAAGATCGATGCATCGATGAGCCGAAG
>DASUMY010000078.1:0-3491 GCA_036277435.1 Sulfuricurvum sp. | reverse complement strand
TATCATCAGGACACTTCTTTGCTCAATGCTTTAGCGGATGAATTGAAGGTTCAGCTTGAAGGGTTGCGAAATGTATTGATCGCACGCCTCAATGAATCCGATTTTTTTGTTGTTGTTCCCGAGCATGAGAGTGCTTCGGTACGTCTGTTGGTTGAAAACGTAATGCGTCACATGCAGGAAAAAATGGAGGCTATTGATTCGATTACGTCCTATGTTACGTTGGGCTGCGGAATGGGGATGTATAGTGAACAAGACACCCTTAAATCACTTTTCTCACGCGCCGACCATAGTGTCGTCGAAGCAAAAGAGAAGGGGAATTTTGCGATTGAAGAGTCCCGTTCCAATGATGAATCGCTGATTTTAGGACGTGAAGAGTGGCGAAATGAGCTCCTCCAAAGTATTCAGGAATCACGAATGGTTTTGGCATTCCAAAGTGTCGTTGAGTATCGAGAAAGCGATCTGAATGTATTGCATGAAGAGATCTTTTTACGTCTGTTGGATAAAGAGGGGACGATTCATAATGCCGGCTACTTTATCCCGGTCGCGAGCAGTTTGGGATTGGTCGATATGCTCGATCGCTACATGATTGAGAAAGTGCTCAGCCATCTGAGAGAAAACAATCCCACAGGCGGGATGGCAATCAATCTCAGTTGTGATTTTATTAAAAAACATTCCAATATTGAATGGCTTCGCACACAGCTGGAAGGGTTCCAGCGCAACAGCGAAGCGGCTTTGTCTTTTGAAGTAACCAACACGGTGGCGATTAACGAACTCGAAGCGGTACACACCCTCTCTAATATGGCCAAGGTATTTGGATATCGCTTCGGAATCGATCATTTTGTACTCCCTGACAGCGGAGCAGACTACCTGAAGGTGATTCGTCCTAATTATCTCAAATCGAATTCTGCCTACTTACAGGATATGCTTTATGATCACGATACGGGAAACGCACGGGAAAGTTTGAATAATCTCGCCAAAAGTCTGGGAATCGATATCATTGCGATGAATATTGAAGAATCTAAACAGATGGAAGAGCTCAGAGGGTTGGGAATAAAACGGTTCCAAGGATCGTTTATCTCTCCCGTAGCATTGCTAAAATAGAGAGCTTCACCCTTTTTTTCGGGTGAGGACGAAAGCAAAAACGGCAATCACCGCTACTAAAATTAAAAGATTGCCTTGTTCTTCCATGATAAGTTCCTAATATGATATTTTTTGATTATAACACATCTTATAGCCCTTTGTAAGACGATCCACCGTACACTACGATCATGAAAAATATAACTCCCGAACACCTTCGTTATTTACCCACGACCCGTGCTGAGATGGAAATGAGAGGATGGGATCAATGCGATGTCATCCTGGTTTCCGGCGACGCGTATATCGATTCCCCTTTTATCGGTGTAGCCGCGGTTGGACGTATTTTGGAGAAAGAGGGGTATCGTGTGGGAATTATCGGCCAGCCTGATATTGCCACCGATGATGTGGGACGGCTGGGGGAACCGAAACTTTTTTGGGGAGTCAGCGGCGGAAGCGTTGATTCGATGGTTTCCAACTACACGGCGACGAAAAAATTCCGAAAAAGCGACGATTACACTCCGGGCGGAGTCAATAACAAACGCCCTGATCGTGCGGTGCTTGTCTATACCAACCTCATTCGCAAACATTTTAAAAACACCGTTCCGATCGTGTTGGGGGGAATTGAAGCGAGTTTGCGCCGTGTGAGCCATTATGACTATTGGACCAACAAACTGCGCAAACCGATTTTGTTTGATTCCAAAGCCGATTATTTGATTTACGGTATGGGAGAGGGGGCGATTATCGCGTTGCCCAAAGCGCTCAAAGAGGGAACATCGCCGCACGACATACGAGGGGTATGTTATATTGCCAAAGAACCGCGTGAGGGGTATTTAACTCTCCCCTCCCATCAAGCGTGTCTGGATGACAAAGAAAAATACATCGATCTCTTTGACATTTTCTACGACAACAATGATCCGATCTCAGCCTTGGGATTGTGTCAGGAGGTGGATGGCCGATACAGCATTCAAAACCCTCCGGCCGCGTATTTGGATGAGCCTCAGATGGATGCCGTTTCGGCGCTGCCGTTTACGCGGGAACTTCATCCGTATCATCGGCCCGATGGAGCTGTGAAATGCTTGGAAACGATCAAATTTTCGATTATGACCCATCAGGGGTGCTGGGGAGAGTGTAATTTCTGTGCGATCGGGGTACATCAAGGGCGTACGATCCGCACCCGCAGCGAAGAATCGATTTTAAAAGAGGCGACACAGTTCACGGAATACAAAGATTTCAAAGGGATCATCAGTGATGTCGGCGGTCCTACGGCTAACATGTACGGCTATGAGTGCAACAAAAAACTCAATCACGGTACATGCGCCCATCAGCGGTGCGTCGATGATACCCATCTGTGCAAATCGATGAAAGTTGATCACACCCGTGTTATCAATCTCCTTCGCCGTCTTCGTGAAGTGAGGGGGATTAAAAAAGCGTTTGTTGCATCAGGGGTCCGTTATGATCTGATCAACGAAGACAAACGCAACGGCTACGACTATCTCAAAGAGATGGTACGCCACCATATCTCAGGGCAGATGAAAGTAGCACCCGAACACACCTCCGAGCATGTACTGCATCTGATGAACAAACCAGGGAAGCAAACCCTTGTTGATTTTAAAAAGCTCTATGACCGTTTGAATAAAGAAGAGGGAAAAAATCAGTTTTTGACCTATTATCTCATCGCCGCACATCCCGGATGTACGGAAAAAGATATGCACGATTTGAAGCGTTTTACCAGTGAAGAGCTAAAAATGAATCCGGAGCAGGCACAGGTTTTTACCCCTACACCGGGTACCTATTCAGCCGTGATGTATTACACCGAAATGGATCCCAAAACACGGCAGAAAATTTTTGTCGAAAAAGATACGGCCCGTAAAGAGAAACAAAAGCAGATCGTCGTACAAAAAGAGAGCTTTAAAAGCGGATTTGCCAGTTAAGTTACGCAGCGTTCAAAATATGGAACATTTTTTGCGCTCTTACCTCCGTTTTAGCTACTATAACCTACAATAAATCCACAAAAAACATCTGCCTCGTCAGAGGCAAGCTTGAGTGCCATAGCGGCCAGCGCAGCTAAGCGGGGCTTTGCTCCGTTTGGCGTTCAAAATTAAATAGAACGGAACTTTTTTTGCGTATTGATAAATTTCTTAATGCGGTCAATTTGACCAAGCGCCGAGCGGTAGCTCAAGACATGATTGAAGAGGGGGTTGTCCACATCAACGGCAAAGCCGTAAAAGCCTCTAAAAACGTCGCTATCGGCGATATTATTACCCTTGTGTATCTGGAAAAAGAACTTCGTTACGAAGTATTGGCCATACCTACGATCAAATCAACCCCAAAATCACAACAGCATCTCTATGTGAAGGAAATCGGATGAGTGCAACCCAATCAGATTTTGAAGCGTTATTCGAACATCGTCTGAA
>DASUMY010000077.1:0-30739 GCA_036277435.1 Sulfuricurvum sp. | reverse complement strand
GAAACGGCAATGAAACGTTCTTTGATAGGTACTGGATTCTGAGTACGATTTGAAATCAACAAAGCAGCAATCAATACCCCATGTATCAGCAGGGCAACGAACAATGCGAGAAAAGAACGGCTATATACATGCATGAAGTATTATAACGGGTTAATGGGTTAGTGGTTATAATGTGAAACATTTAGAAAACCAGTTTTAGGATAGAGATTCATGAGTATTGAGCATTCACAGCAAGCGTTTTTAAAAGCCCAAGAGCTAATCCCCGGCGGAGTCAATTCTCCGGTTCGTGCCTTTAAAAGTGTCGGTGGAATTCCCCGTTTTATTGCACGGGGGGAGGGTGCTTATTTAGTCGATATCGATGATAACCGTTATGTCGATTACGTACAAAGCTGGGGTCCATTGATATTCGGTCATCGTGATGAGAGTATTGAAAATGCCGTAATCGAAGCGGTCAAACACGGGCTGAGTTTTGGTGCCCCGACCGAAGCCGAGAGTGAATTAGCCGAGTTGATCATTTCTATTTACGATTCGATTGAGAAAGTCCGTTTTGTCAGCAGCGGAACGGAAGCGGTTATGAGCGCCATCCGCTTGGCACGAGGATTTACGGGGCATGATGATATCGTCAAATTCACCGGATGCTATCACGGGCATAGCGACGCTTTGCTCGTACAGGCAGGTTCAGGGGCCGCAACGTTCGGAACGCCGAGCTCACCGGGAGTACCTGCGGATTTCACGAAACATACACTGTTGGCTGAATACAACAATATTGAAAGCGTACGCAAATGTTTCCAGGAGAGTCCGGGAATTGCATGTGTGATTATCGAACCCGTAGCGGGAAATATGGGGCTGGTTCCTGCGAGCAAAGATTTTTTAGCCCAGCTTAGAGCCGTGTGTGATGAATACGGCGCATTGCTGATTTTTGATGAGGTGATGAGCGGTTTTAGAGCGTGCTTGCACGGTGCTGAGAGCATTACAGGAACGAAACCGGATTTAGTGACATTGGGGAAAGTGATCGGCGGCGGGATGCCCGTAGGGGCATTTGGCGGCCGTCGCGATATTATGGCCCATCTTTCACCCGAGGGGGGCGTCTATCAGGCGGGAACGCTCAGCGGCAATCCCGTAGCGATGGCGGCGGGATTGGCGTCAATCCGTAAACTGAAAGAAAACGGCCGAATCTTTGGTGTACTCGAAGAGAGAGCAAAACGGCTGATGCAGGGGTTCAGCGAAGCGGCCCGAAAACATAATATCCCTTTGCAAACAGATGTGCGCGGGTCTATGTTCGGATTTTTCTTTAATGAGGGTGCTGTGGCTAACTTTGCCGATGCGCTAAAGAGCGACACGACGCGATTTGCCCATTTTCATGCAATGATGTTAGATGCGGGGTTCTATTTTGCCTGTTCGCAGTTTGAAACCGGTTTTATCTCAACAGCAACGACCGATCAGATGATCGAAGAGACAATCGCTGCGGCGGATAAAATATTTGGAGCGCTGTAATGGAACATCAAGAAGAACGCGAACCTCGTTTAAAACCGATTATTGAAGGGGCGGAGAGTCTCTCTTTGGGGATTTCGATGGTGGTTGCCATCTTGATCGGGATTGGTATTGGTTTGGGGCTTCAAAAGCTGACTGGTATTACATGGCTGCTGTGGATCGGTGTGGGTATCGGTATTGCGGCTGCTTTTGTCAATATATTTAAAGCGTACAGTAAACAATACAAAGAGTTTGAAAAACTGGCGAAAGATCCGCGTTATAACATGGGTAAAAAGCAAGACGACGATGATGACGATGACGAAGATTAAAAAGCCTTTGATCCTGTTTGCAGGATCTCAGCTGGCGGCCTTACTACTGCTGTTTCTTTCAAAAACCATTTATATCAGCTTTGCCGTTGCCATGATTTCAACGATGCTGATCGTGATAGGATCGTTGTATTCGTATCGGAACATGATCCGACGCCGTGTGGGTGAAGTGGATTTGGAAGATAACAAAGACACCATCGACATGATGGATGATCCGTATGATTTGTACGAAGAAGAACGACACGAAGAGATAACTGATATTAAAGCAATGATAAAAGCCGAAAAAGCGCGTCAAAAAGGGAATATAATCCAAAATACGACCAAAAACAGCTCTGCATGGGTTTCCGTTTATCGCCTTATCCCTTATGCCTTTTTGGTGCTAAGTTTTATGGCTTTGGAAAATAATCATAACTTTGAGATTTTGCCGTATCTGATTGGTCTGGCATCCGGGATTGCCATCGGATATTTGATCGCAAAAGAGCTATTTATTTTACAATCATCGGAATATTGATCGTGACTTTAGACTCTTTGATTTCACAATAAAGGTTGTTGGCCTCGGCCAGCGTGGTGAGTTCCGCTGTGAATTTTCGGTTCATATCGGTTCCTGAGAGCTCAACGGCAAAGAGAGAATATTTTTCCCCTTCGTACTTGACATGCTCACCGACACGAAAAAAGAGGCGGGTTAGGACGGTAGTATTATCATTAAATGCCTGATAGGTTTTATTCAGCAATTTGATGAAGAGTTCCGTGTCTAGACGGATTTCCGGAAGCGTTGGATCAAGCTCTTTTAGATACTTTGTCGTGCTTCCAATGGAATTGGAGCTGATGCACAGATCAATCAAAGCATAAATATTGACGAGCTGCCCTTCCGGTTTTTGTTTCGTGAATTGAAATGAGGGGAACTGATAGAGTCGAATACCGATTTCTTCTTCGTTTTCATACCCAACGGTTATACCGAAAAATTTAAAACGTCCAAATTCAAGATCCAGAAACGTTGTTTTAAATCCAAAGGTGGCATTTGCATTGGCAGCAGCAATTTTGTAGATAACCGAAGGTTCCACGGCACCCAGCAAGTACTGCGCTTCGGTATTGAGAGAGATGATTTTACCGTTGGCACTGAAGAGGATAAATGGATTGAAATCGAATTCAATCCACTGTTGATCAAATGTCATCAGTCCTCGATGTAGTTTTTCAATTTACGACCCACTTTAGGGTGTTTGAGTTTTTTAATGGCGCTGGATTCGATTTGTCGTACACGTTCACGCGTAACGTTGAGCTCTTTTCCAATCTCTTCGAGGGTACGGTCACTCTCGTCGTCCATAATTCCGAATCGCATTTTAATAACCGCTTTTTCACGCTCGTTGAGCTGTTCGAGAACCCCTTCGATTTGCACTTTAAGATCATCTTTGAGAACGGCATCGGATGGGGAGAGAGACATTTTGTCTTCGATAAAGTCTCCGAAACGTCCATCTTCTTCATTTCCGATAGGCGCTTCAAGTGAAATCGGCTCTTTCGTGATTTTGATAACGTTTTTAACCTTTTCAACCGACAAACCGACTTCTTCCGCGATGGTTTCAACATCCGGCTCTTTCCCATGCTCTTGGAGATGTTTGCGCATAATTTTATTGATGCGGTTGATCGTTTCGATCATGTGGATCGGGATACGGATAGTACGGGCCTGATCGGCGATGGCTCGGCTGATCGCCTGACGAATCCACCAGGTCGCATAGGTCGAAAATTTATACCCTTTTTGGTATTCGAACTTATCGACCGCTTTCATCAGACCGATATTCCCCTCCTGAATAAGGTCGAGGAATGGAAGGCCCCGGTTCGTGTAACGCTTGGCAATCGAAACAACGAGGCGAAGGTTCGATTTTGCCATACGGGTCTTGGCTACTTCGGAGATATTCTTACCGCGTTTGATCTGCTCTAAAATATCGGCAAGTTTCTCAGGCTCCATATCAAAGCCGCCTTTGGAGGCTTCTTTGGTCTGAATTAATTTTTTGATCTCCATATACGTACTGACCATGGTTGCTTCGGGAACTTTAGTCGCAATCTCTTCTTTGGTCATATCACAAATTTTATTGACGATCAGAACGTGATTTTTTTTCAATTGCTCATTGAAAAGAGGAAGTTTGTATTCCAGACGTTTCAGTTCACGGTCAAACCCTTCATCGCTTCGAAGCGCTGTCTCCATAGAACGGACGAGCTCATTGATCAGTTTTGAGGTTGGCCCCAAATCCATAAGTGCTTCTTTAAGCGTTTTTTTCTTGAAGCTGACATTCAAGAAAAAGAGAACGTATTCCGGATCCATCTCTTCAACAGGACGCTCTTCAAGCATTTTTTCAGTCGCTTTTGACCAATCTTTTTTTGCTTTTTCGAGGGCTTTAAAACTGGTGACTACTTTTTCAACCCGTTTTTTATCTTTAGCCGAAGGGGCTTTCTCTTTGCTTTCTTCATCATCGGCATCATCGTCCGTTTCATCATGAACGCTATCATCCTCTTCGCCTTCTTCTTCAAAACTTTTAAAGAGTTCTTTGACGCGACGTTCGCGGTTTATCAACGGATCTTTGTAGTCAAGAATAAAATCAATGAGATAAGGGACGGAACAAATCGCATCGATAATGATCTCTTCCCCCATCTCCATCCGTTTAGAGATTTCAACCTCTTCTTCTTTGGTTAGAAGAGGGATTTGCCCCATTTCACGCAAGTACATACGTACGGGAGAATCGGATCGTGACCATTCCAACAATTCGTGTTGTTTGAGAATGTCAAATTGATCGGTGCTGGCTTCCTCAATGTATTTTAGCTGAGCGGCACGTTTTGCATCGGCTTCTTGCTGATTCAGAATTTTGGCATGTTCCGACGACGTAAAAAGACAGGTTTTATATTTTTCTGCCAGTTTTAAAATATTTTTAGCTTGAGCAAGGGTAGGTTGTTTGTCAAATGGTTCTACGATGGTTTCATAGGTGAGACAGTTTTTTGACTTATGCTCTGAAAATAGGGTTTCGATGTGTTTGTTTAGATCTTTGACGCTCATATGCAGAAGGCTCCCTTGCGGTATAAAAAAGAAATTGGATTATACCGAAATTTTCTTAAGATCAGGTTTTATTTAATTAAAGTTTTAGATTAAAAAAAGATAAATCCAATATGGAATGGAGTTTGCTTAATAAGACAAAACTTACTTTAAGGATGCGTCATGCAGACGGGATATTATGCCGCTACAGGAGGAATGGTTGCTCAATTCAACCGTTTGGACACCATTGCGGCTAATTTAGCGAATGTTAATACTGCCGGATATAAAAAAGAGCAGCTTATTACGGGAGATTTTGCCCGTTTGTACAAAGAGGCTAGAGACGAACTTCCTTTGAAAAATCATACGGAAGAAGCCGCTCACTATTTTAATCGATCGCTGGCGCGTGTTCCTCAAATATCGGATGCTTATACTGATTTTTCACTGGGGGCACTTCAATCCACGGGGAATACTTTTGATATGGCATTGAGTAAAGAGGGGCAATTTTTTGCCGTTAACACGCCCCAAGGGGTACGGTTGACACGGGATGGCTCATTTACAATGAACGGTGAGGGAAAGTTGGTCAATAAGCAAGGGTATGAAGTACTCGCATCCGATAAAACATCGATAACGTTTACCCCTCAAAACAGCATCATTACGATGGATAAAAACGGACAGTTTGCTACCGATATTCCGGGAACCTCTCAAATGACGCCTGGAAAAAAATTGCTGATAGTCGAACCGCAAAATCTTAGAATGCTCAGCAAAGAGGGAGATAACCTTTATCTCGCCGATCCGGCAGATCCCCTCACTCCAATCGCGCAAAGCGCAGGAGTGATGCAAGGCTATATTGAGAAAAGCAACGTCAATGCCGTCAATGAAATGATCGCTCTGGTGGAAGCAAACCGTTTGGTCGGGATGTATCAAAAAGCGATGGATTCACAAATGAATGATCTAAATAAAGACGCAATTGAAAAAATTGCAGCAACACGACGATAACTAAGGAGATAAGACTATGATGCAATCACTCTATACCAGCTCTACGGGAATGCTGGCAATGCAAACGCAGATTGATACAACCGCGAATAATATTGCGAACGTTAATACGATGGGATATAAAAAATCACGTGCCGAATTTGCCGATTTGATGTACAAAGTTATGACCTATGCCGGAACTTCTACGAGCGATACGACACAATCACCGACCGGTATCGAAGTAGGGCTAGGGGTCCGTCCTACTGCTATTAACAAGATTTTTTCAGAAGGGAGTTTGAAACAAACCGATAATACGCTGGACTTGGCAATTACGGGCAAAGGGTTTCTCAAACTTCAGCTTCCTAATGGGACAGAGGTGTATACCCGTAACGGTTCGTTGAAAGTCGACCAAAACGGTACGTTGGTCAACTCCGATGGATATACCGTTATTCCTGAAATCGTTATTCCGGAAGATTCCACCAATATCAGTATCGGTACGGACGGTATCGTCAGTGTAACTCAAGCAGGTCAGGCACAAGCGACTCAAGTGGGACAAATTTCATTGACCAATTTTATCAATCCAGCAGGACTTCATGCGATGGGAGATAATCTTTTTGTGGAAACAGACAGTTCAGGCCAGCCGGTTGAGGGGACACCGGGAGAAGATGGTCTTGGTAACATCCGTCAAGGCTTTGTAGAGCTTTCAAACGTTCAGTTAGTGGTTGAACTTACCGATCTGATCACGGGACAGCGGGCGTACGATGCCAACTCGAAAGTCATTACCACCAGTGATGAGATGCTGGCCACTACAAATAGCTTGAAACGTTAATAACTGCCATCATTAGACCCCGTTCTTATGTGGGGTTTAACAGACTTTCAATTCTCTTTGGATATAATCCCCACAATTTAGCTATACAGGATAATCGATGCAAAAAATGGAAGGGAAAGTTTGGAATTTCGGTAAAGATATCGATACCGATCTTATTATCGCTGCCCGTTATCTCAGCACTTCAAACCCAGAAGAGCTTGCAAAACATGTGATGGAAGATGCTGATCCGACGTTTGTCAGCAAAATGACTCCCGGTGATATTATCGTTGCCGGCGACAATTTTGGATGCGGTTCATCACGCGAACATGCCCCTATCGCTCTTAAAGCTGCCGGTGTCGCTGCGGTTATCGCGCCCACCTTTGCACGGATTTTTTATCGCAATGCGTTTAATATGGGATTGCCTATTTTTGAACTGCCTCAAAGCGCTGAAATAAAAGAGGGGGAGCGTGTCAGCATCGATATGGATGCCGGTACGATTACCAATACGACAACAGGTAAAGTCTATAACTTTACGCCGATCCCGCCATTTATGCAAGAACTGATCAGTGCCGGCGGGTTAATGAATTATGCTGCAGCCGAAATCGCTGCTCAAGGGAAGTAATCAGATGAAAACATACAATATTGCGCTTATAAAAGGGGACGGAATCGGTCCCGAAATTATTGATGAAGCGGTAAAAGTCCTTGATGCGGTAGCTGCCAGCGAAAATATCTCCTTTAATTACCGTGAAGCGTTGATGGGCGGATGTGCTTATGATGTGACGGGAGATCCCCTTCCGCAAGAGACCATTGACATCGCCCTTTCCAGCGATGCGGTATTGTTCGGTGCCATCGGCGGCCAAAAATGGGATACCCTTCCCAGAGAAAAACGCCCTGAAAGCGGGTTGCTTCGTTTCCGTAAAGAGTTGGGAGTATTTGCCAATCTTCGCCCGGCAAATGTGTATGATGAACTGGTCAATGCCAGCTCACTAAAACCGGAAATTGTTAAAGGTGTTGACTTGATGGTCGTGCGCGAACTCATCGGCGGT
Source organism: Sulfuricurvum sp. (assembly GCA_036277435.1). Taxonomy (GTDB): domain Bacteria; phylum Campylobacterota; class Campylobacteria; order Campylobacterales; family Sulfurimonadaceae; genus Sulfuricurvum. The sequence continues at coordinate 23,101 of DASUMY010000077.1, read as the reverse complement.
ATCTATTTTGGGGAACCGAAAGGACGCGATGAGAATAAGGGTTGGAACACGATGGTGTACACCCGTGATGAAGTGATCCGGATCGCTCATGTCGCGTTTAAAATTGCGATGGAACGTGGCAAAAAAGTATGTTCGGTTGATAAAGCGAACGTATTGGATGTGAGTCAATTATGGCGTGAAGTAGTTGAAGAAGTCGCCAAAGAGTATCCTGAAGTGGAATTGAGCCATATGTATGTTGACAATGCGGCAATGCAGCTTATCCGTGACCCGAAACAATTTGATGTTATTTTGACGGGAAATATTTTCGGCGATATTTTAAGCGATGAAGCGAGTATGCTATCGGGCTCGATCGGTTTGCTGCCATCGGCTTCAGTGGGGGCAGCTATCGGTGTGTATGAACCGATTCACGGTTCCGCGCCGGATATTGCAGGGCAGGGAATTGCCAATCCAATCGCTACGATTGCAAGTGCATCGATGATGCTTCGCTTCGCATTGGGTGAGAATAAGGCAGCGGATCGCATTGACTGGGCTATCAAACAGGCTCTTGCTCAAGGATACCGGACAAAAGACATCGCGGCATTTGATGCCAAAGAGGTCTGTTCAACAAGCGAAATGGGTTCCATTATCGCTAACCTTGCAGCGAAATGCAAACTTTAACCCTCGCCAATATTTATGAGCTTCAAGGCCTTAAAGAAGAGGCATTGGAAATTTACAAAGAGATTCTAAAAAAAGATCCCTCTAACAGTGACGCTAAAATCGCCATTCGGCGCCTTTCGGGGATGCGTAAAAAATTTCTAGGTGTGAATAGCGAAATGAAAGCTTTTTTTGTCCAGATGGATGAAAAAGCAGAATTTATCCAGTTTGAAAGGTGGTTGATGAAAGCATGGAATTAAAAGATGTCATATTATCGACGCTTGCCGAAATAGAAGATATTACGAGTCAAAGCAGTCCCTTTCCTATGCAAGAATCACCAGAGATCCTTGATGTATCAGTTACCCAAGAAAATATCTTATCAGAGGGTGCAGCTCATTGTGTGAGTGAAAGAACATCCTCTAAAACAGATGAAGAGATTCGGATGTTAGAGGGAATACGGGAACGTTTATTGGTCCTTTTTGAAGGGTTCCAATCTCCTAATAATGTGAACATCGAAGCCAAGGTTGATTTAACTCTGAACTTTTTGGAATATTTACTGGCAACGATTGAAAATCGGCTCGATACTGTCCGTTAAGCGGATGCAACGATTAGAGGAAAGTGTATGAATGGACAATATCGTATATTAATTCAGTGTACGGATGAAAAAGGGCTTGTTTATAAAGTTTCGAGCGTTTTTTATCATCGAAATTTAAATATTATTTCGAATCATGAATTTGTAGACAAAGTACATAATAAATTTTTTATGCGCAGTGTGGTGGCCGGGGATATTGATGTAGAAGATCTCAAACAAGAGCTGTCCAGTGTACTTCCCGGCGATACGCTACTGGAAGTCATTGCCCCTCGTAAAAAACGGATTGTTCTGATGGCTACCAAAGAGTCCCATGCATTAGGGGATATTTTAATCCGCTACGAAGCGGGCGAACTGGATGCCGAGATTTTGGCCGTTGTCTCTAATTATGACCTATTGGAGCCCTTGGTAAGCAAGTTTAATATCCCTTTTTATACCGTTTCTCATGTCGGACATGAGCGTGATGATCACGAAGAAAAAGTATTGGAATGCCTACGGACGTTTGGGGAGATTGATTATATTGTTTTAGCAAAATACATGCGGATTCTAACATCACGATTTGTTGAAGCATATGAAGACAAAATCATCAATATCCACCACTCCTTTCTCCCGGCATTTATCGGGGCTAACCCTTACAAGCAAGCCTATGAGCGCGGAGTGAAAATTATCGGTGCAACGGCTCATTTCGTGAACAACCATCTGGATGAGGGTCCTATCATTGCACAGGATGTGATCCATGTGGATCATGCCTATGGCTGGGAAGATATGCAGCGATCCGGCAAAGATGTCGAGAAAATCGTTTTATCCAAAGCCCTTAAACTGGCTTTGGAAGATCGTATTTTTGTCCATGCGAATAAAACGGTTATTTTCTAAACGATGTTCAATATAGTCCTTGTAACTCCTCAAATTCCTAATAATACAGGTGCAATAGGAAGATTGTGTGTCAATACGGGTGCCAAGCTGCATCTGATAAAACCGCTTGGATTCGATATCGATGAGAAAGCGGTGCGCAGAGCAGGTCTTGATTATTGGCATAAAATTGATTTAAAAGTGTGGGAAAGTCTGGATGAATTCTTTGCCTCGGTTCACGAGAATGACCGCTTTTTTTTCGCGACTACCAAAACGGATAAACCCTATTTTGACATCCCTTTCAAAGAGGGGGATTTCCTCTTTTTTGGAAGCGAAACAACCGGGATACCGGCGCATGTTTTGGAACAATATCCAGATCAGTGTATGACGATTCCGATGACAAAAGAGGGGCGCAGTCTCAATCTTGCGATCAGTACCGGAATTATTCTCTATGAAGCGATCAAACAAAATTTTACCGCCTATCAGGATACAATGTGATGGTTCACATCCTCGATACGGTCATGTTGACCGGATTCGTGTTGTTTCTCATTTATATTTTTCGCGGTTACCATCTTTCACGCCTCAATACGCTGGATAAAGAAGATCCTGTATCCGATGAGGATAATTCTCCGTCGCGTTAATGTTACTGGCTGTATTAAAATAGCTTCTTCGCCCAATTTTCCATTTTTGCTTCAAAGCGTTCCATTAGGGTATTTGCTTTATAAATTACTTTTGCCATGGGGTACTCCTTTGGATTACGAATTCTATTGATTTGACAAATAGTAATTTATTTTGAGTAATGGCATATAATATATGACAAATTGACATATTAATTAAAAATGATGTCATAATACTTACAATATCATTATCATATAGAATAGGAGATGTCCAATGAAAAGTTTTTTTGAAATCGTTGAGACGATTAAAGATATTGTATCCGGTGAATTTCCGGATAAAAAAGTATTCGACAAAGACGTTGCGGAACTCCTGGAAATCTCTCAGATGAATTTCGCAACGATGAAAAAACGGAATAAAATCCCTTTTAATGAATTACTTGATTTTTGCGCAAAACGTTCCATCGCGATCAATTGGCTTTTGTACAATCAATCGCCTGAGAGTTTGATCGAACCGACAAACCGTTTTTATATGGTTCGCTATTTTTCTTCGGTGAATGCATCCGCAGGCGGCGGAGCTGAAAATGAAGAACTTGAGTATGAACCGTTGATGCTGGAAGAAAACTTCGTTTTATCGTTGGGAGGGGAGAGTCAACTGCGCCATATAGAAGCGATTAATGTCTCGGGGGATTCGATGGAACCTTCGTTTAGTTATAACGATATCGTATTTGTAAACCGCGATAAAAAAGAGGTTAGCAGAGGAGGTGTCTTTACGATTCGAACGGAATACGGCTTGTTTATTAAGCGTATTCAAGTGAGAATTGATGGTAAACTGGATATTATTTCAGATAATAAAGACTACCCCACGTATGTCGCGCAGCGGGATGAAGTTGAAATCATTGGACGTGTAGTCGGCCGTTTTGGCGGAGTTGAATAGAACAAAGTAGATAAATGAAAAGTACAGTGTATAAACTATGGATTATCGGGGCTGTCATTGTATTCAATGGATGCAGTGGAAAACAGTCTCCAAAACTTTCTTCTTTTGAGCCTGTGCTCAAGCCTGTTCTTCCTGTGTGCAAAGACGGCAATGTCAGCAGCGAATTTTATGATCCGGCACCTCCCCAAGAATTGGAATCTGATATACCTCAAGTTATTAAAAAAGTCAGTGATCTCGAACGCTTTCCGCAAACCATACTTCCTTATGTTGAACGCAACGCTGTTAATCAAGAACGCATTCTTGAGGTTCAGAGGGGTTTTGAAGACCATTTTTATCGTCCTTGGTCGTATAGTGTTGCCCCTATTTGTGCTAAAGAAGCGCAATGGCCTATTCATGCATTCAAAGGGGGATATGGGAGCAATCTGAAGCCTGTTGATCCATCCTGGATTACGGAGCTGGAATATCAAAGCAATTTTGAAGCTTTTTCAACCGTAAACCATTATGCTCTAGCTAAAAAGTGGATGAACATTCGTGTATTTCCAACCCACAAAGCGCTGTATAAAAATCCGGCTTTACCAGGGAATGGATATCCGTTTGATCTGCTTCAAAACAGCAGTGTCGCGTTTAATGAACCGCTATTTATTTCTCATTATTCCAAAGACGGTTCATGGGCCTATGTATTTACGAACAATGCTTCCGGATGGGTCGAAAATGATGGCATTGCACGGATTGAACCTGAACAGATTGCCCTGATTCGTGGAAAAGAAAAGGTATTTATAACGGAGGATAAAGTTCCTTTGTACGATGCCTCCAACCGTTTTGTGACCTATTCGCGTATTGGAATGGTCTTACCGTTGATGAAAGAAACGACGGACCATTATAGTGTCCTGTTTATGAAAAACAGCGGCATGTTAGAAGAGATGAGTATTCCAAAATCATCGGCACATGCAGGTTTTCATTTTCTGAATAAAGACGATTTGGTCAAAATAGGGACCCACCTGCTGCGCAATACGTATGGATGGGGCGGGATGTTCGAAGAACGGGATTGTTCTTCGATGATTCGCGATATGCTTACCCCATTTGGCATTTGGCTTCCGCGTAATTCAGCATCGCAAGCGAAAAAGGGGGAAGTCATCTCGTTTAAAGGGCTTGATAACACACAGAAAATCGCCTTGATTAAAGAGAGAGGAATCCCTTTTGAGACGATTTTGTACAAAAAAGGGCATGTCCTTTTGTATGTAGGAACGTATGACGATACGGTTATGGTTATGCATAACATTTGGGGGATACGAACGGTTGATAAGAACAATGATAAGGGGAGAGTGGTTATAGGGAAAGCAGTTCTCAGCAGTTTAGAGCTTGGAGCAGAAGTTGAAAATTTTGATCCGGAAAATATGCTATTGACAACATTGGTCAGTATGAATATTTTTACCCGCGAATCCCCAACCGTTGCATTAGGGAAGCGAAAAGAAAAAAAGCCTAAGCTTTAATGTCGAGCAATGAGCCCATCATCTCATTTTGGGTTCGAATCGCTTGTACATTTGCATCTGTAACTTTTTCGATCGTTATTTGATCGGTCAGTTCTTTGGTCAGATTCGTTTGAGACTCTTTTGATGCCGTTGCGGATGCTAAAGAGGTATTGGCTTTCGTATTGCCGTTCTCTGTTTCGCCGATAGTTGTATTGCGCGGAACATACCCCTCGCTATTAACATTAGCCACATTATGGGCATTATTATTCATGTACGTTTGATGCGATTGAATAGAAGAGACATTTGAGCTTATCATTAACAGCTCCTTTATTTAAATATAAACAGTATAGGCCCGGCCACCTTAAGAGTTGGCCGGGAAATAAAACTATTAGTGTAAATCAGCGTTCAGTTTAACTTCACGCGTTGAGCGGCGGATGAGCAATTGACCTGTAGTTGAGTCTTGTCGATAGTGGATACCGTTAAGTGCTACAAGATCTTTCCCTTTGAAACTGCTTCCACTCAATGTGGCTGTCGGATTTGCTTCTTGGATTTTAGCAAGTTCCTCAGCACTCACCGAAAACTTCGTTCCCGCCAATACGGCGATCCCTGCATCGACAATACAACCATCACCCAGAGCGATACCCGTTACCGAGTTGGCACCCAACAGGGTATTTTTACCGATTGTGACAGGGATTCCGTCGGTTCCGCTAAGTACACCGAGGATCGAAGCCCCTCCGCCGACGTCTGAGCCATCACCAACGATTGCTGAACTTGAAATACGTCCCTCAACCATGCTCACTCCCGTTGTCCCTGCATTGAAATTGACATAGCTGGCACCCGGCATGATAGTGGTTCCCGGATGTAATTGGGCCCCGAAACGCACTTTAGAATCATCTAAAACTCTCGTGTTATTGGCCGGAATAATGTGTTGTAAGAAACGAGGAAATTTATCAACAAAATCAATTTTTGGATATTGGTTGGCAATTTTGAGTTCAATCTCATTTTCGCGTAGCCATTCAAGCTCGATCGGCTGCCCATCAGACCATGCAACATTGTGCAATGCTCCGAAAGCACCGTTTAGATTTAATGAGCGTAAAGGGGCTTTAGACGTGGAGAGGGCATAAAGTTTGAGATAGGTCCCCTCAACGCTTTTACATGCAACATCATTAAAAATAAGGACCAATCGGAACTCTTCATGGCGCATACCTGTTTCTTTAATGTGGTTGTATAACGCAGATACGACCTGTATGTTTTTATGGGCATCACCATACGCTTCGTCAGCATAAGGGGTAAAGGCGTTTAGACACCCTTCCAGAAAGTTCAGCGTGATCGGAACGACGATTTCATCGGCATTAAAATCAATGGCGATTCCTTGCTCTTGGGCATTTTTGATAAAAATAGCAGCACTTCCGAAATTTTCATTCCAGTTCATATGGGGATAGGTTGCCTGAAGAATTTTACTACTGTCCAGTTGTCCAAAATCGACGCGGCAAATACCAAATCCGATAGGATTTTTATATCCGACACTGTTTTGAATCTCTTGAACACATGCTTTAAAAGCTGATTCGGTTTCTATAATTTCCATAGGATCTCGCTTGTTGAAATATTAATGTCGAATTCTAGCATAATAGACTCGTCCGGAGTTGAAGCTAGCATGTTATACTGTTGCATATCATTATAATGAGTCAAAGATGGAAAAATGGATTGAATTACTAAAAGCGAACAATTTTTTGGGTATCAAACAGCACATCAAAAGTGGTGGCAATGTCAATGATGTGGAAGAAAACGGAGAATCGGTTCTTTGTTTTGCTCTGCGATACCATTGTGACCAAGATATATTGGACCTATTAATCGATAGCGGGGCAGATATATATCACACGGATCATGAAGGGGTCAGTGTGTTTGATGTTGCGGTGACGTATAATAATTTGCCATTGATTCAGCGTCTGATAGCCGGCGGCTTCGATGTGAACGTTCCTACCCGCCGTAGCGGATTCACCCCTCTTATGGGAGCGGTATGCTACGGAAGAGTCGAAGTAATCAAAACATTGCTGGAGATGGGGGTGGATGTGAGTGCACGCGATGGCCAGGGGTTGAGTGCCATTGATTTTGCTCGCAAAATGCATAAAAAATCGATCTTGGAACTGCTGCAGTCCGCTTCAGCTTCCACTTCGGGGCAATGATTAGAGGGGTAAAGATGGAACAATTCAAAACGTTTTTATTACTGGGGTCTTTGAGTATATTGCTGGTCTTTATCGGCGGCTATCTAGGTGGACAAAGCGGGATGCTATTGGCATTGCTCTTTGCCGGCGGGATGAATTTTTACGCCTACTATTTTTCGGATACGATGATTCTCAAACATTATAACGCTCAGTTTGTGGATGAGCAGGATGCGCCGATGCTCTATCGTGTGGTAGAACGATTGGCGGGTGCCGGGAATTTGCCGATGCCGAAAGTCTATATTATTCATGATCCGATCCCCAACGCCTTTGCGACGGGGCGCAATCCTGAACATGCTGCCGTGGCGATAACCACTGGATTGTTGGAACTTCTGAATGAAGAGGAGGTTGCAGGGGTAATGGCACATGAGCTCTCTCATGTACGGCATCGGGATATTCTCGTTGCTACTGTTGCGGCAACGATAGCAGGAGCGATCGCTTTTATTGCCAATATGCTGCAGTTCGGAGCGATGTTCGGCCGAAACAACCGAAACGGGAATCCTATTTTAATGATTATAATGGCAATTCTTTTGCCAATCGCGGCATCGATTATTCAAATGACCATCAGCCGATCAAGAGAGTTTATGGCAGATGAGGGTGCCGCACGGCTGACGGGACATCCGGAATGGCTTCAAAATGCATTGGTTAAATTGTCTAATTATAATACAAGAGGGGAAGTGCAGGGGGCGACTCCGGAAAATGCCCATATGTTTATAGTGAGTCCGTTTGAGGGGAAAAAGTTTTCATTCGGTAATTTATTTCGCACCCATCCGACCACGGAAGAACGACTCGAACGATTAGAGAGATTGAAAGATGAAATCGTGCCGTCTGCCGGCTCGTCAAAACTGTACGATCGGCACTATCGTTAATTACTCGTGCTCGATCTTGAGGGTAAAATGAGGCTTTGTCGGATGATGGGATTTCGGTTTGTGAAAAAAATAGCGCCGATAAAAAATATAGGCGATCATTATAATGATGAGCGAAATCAGTAAATAATTTATCATTTTCTCTCCTTTTTGAATTCATTGCAATGATGAAATATAAAACTCAGAGACGATATCGTCATTGTAGCCATAAATTTTAATAATAATGCTAAAGAATTTTAAAGGGGATTGATTTGGATTGCAAATCGATAACGAAAAGCTCGAAGTTTGCAGTACACAATTCAGGGTCTGCGGAAGCTACCGATATTTCAACCGACGGCTTCCCATCTTTGAGCATGGGAAGGGATGAAAATTCGACCGTTTGATCCAGCTGTTCCATGACAGGAATCAGTGTGTTTTCGCTGGTTTGGGCAATCAAAGTTTTCCGATAGGTAACGGCTGCTTTGGGGTAAAAATGCTCTAAAATATGATCCACCATCGGATGGGACATTTCCGGAAATCCCGGCATGAAAAAATAACGATCTTCCAGATAGAATCCCGACATGTTGTTGATGCAGTTAGGAAGCAATCCTGCATTGAGCGGTAAATCAGCCATATGGATGCGGTGAGGATACGCCTCCTCTCCAAATCGTTCAATAATATCAGTACGGAATTTTTCATGAGGAGTGAGTACTCCGTCGCTGAAAACCTCTGAAGCGATTTGACGTGTCAAATCGTCGGGAGTTGAGCCGATACCTCCGAAACTAAACATCACGGCATCGGGATCGTTTTTGATCATTTCAAAGGTTTTACGGATAAGTTCGGGATCGTCTTTGATGGTTAATGAGGCATAGAGCGTATGCCCTCTTGCCATCAGTGCATCGCGTATGTAAAGAAAATGTTTGTCTATCCGACGGCCGTTTAAGATTTCAGAACCGATAATAACGGCGTAAAAGTGGGGTGTTTTCATGAAATGATTATATCACGGGATAGAGAGAATTCAACGCAGCCCGATGGGCTTCGCTCGTTGAAAGTATTATTTTAATTTTAAAATGATTTCTTTTTCAACCGTATCGATCGGCAGAGTACCGTCGATGGTAATGTATTTGATCGATGCATCCTGTGATGAGAGTCCTGTGTAATAGCCGATCAATGGAGCTGTCTGTTCGTGATAGACACGAAGGCGGTCTAAAACAACTTCGGCTTTGTCATCATCGCGCTGTACGAGGTCTTCGAGCGTTTCGTCATCTTTTCCTTCCACTTTCGGAGGATTATAGACGATGTGGTAAGTGCGGCCTGACGCGAGGTGTGCACGGCGACCTGACATACGCTCTACGATGACGCTGTCCGGTACATCGATTTCGATCACCGCATCGATGGCAACGCCTGCTTCTTTGAGGGCATCTGCCTGGGGAACGGTACGAGGGAAACCGTCCAGTAAAAAACCGTTTTTACAGTCATCCATTGTGATGCGTTCTTTGACCAGTCCGATGATGATTTCATCCGTGACCAGTTTTCCGGCATCCATAAATGATTTGGCAAGGGTTCCCAGTTCCGTTCCTGCTTTGATCGCAGCACGAAGCATATCTCCCGTCGAAATTTGAGGGATATCGAATGCTTTGGTCAAAAATTGCGCTTGTGTCCCTTTTCCGGCACCCGGTGCGCCCAAAAGTATAATTTTCATCTTGTTTACCCTTTGAATTGTTGTAGTTTAAATCAGGCTTTTGATGTAGATCTCCATCTCATCCACAATCTCTTCGATACTGCGTTCACCGTCAATCTTTTTGAGAAGATTTCGTGATTCGTAGAAGTCTTGAATTATTGTAAGAGGTTCCGTATAAACTTTCATACGGTTGTTGAATACGTCATTGTTGTCATCGGCACCGCGTGCACGTCCCAAAACGCGATCACGGGCTACTTCTTCGCTGACAACCACTTCGATAACGCTGGTTAGTTGAATATCCTTTTCGTGATCGACCAGCGCATGAAACTCAACCATCTGCTCTTCCGAACGGGGAAATCCGTCGATAATAATGACATTCTTCGTCGATTTTTTCAACGCTTTTATAACGGTATCCAAAACGATATTAAGGGGGCAAAGATTCCCTTTACTGACGAAAGAATCAATGGTTTTCCCTAGATTCGAACCGCTGTCCACTTCTTCGCGCAGAAGGTTTCCCGTTGAATAATGGGCGATAGTCGTTCGGTTTTTGGATGCGATAAGCTCTGCATCGGTTGTTTTCCCTGAACCCGGAGCGCCGATGATGAAAAAGAATTTTTTCATCGTTATTTCGCAGATTCGCGTAAACGGATATGAAGCTCGCGCAACTGTGCGATATCAACGGTATTCGGAGCATCGGTCATAATACAAGATGCTTTTTGTGTTTTCGGGAATGCGATAACATCACGGATGCTATCTTTTTTCGACAACAGCATCATGAAACGGTCAAATCCGATTGCAAAACCGCCATGAGGAGGCGCACCGAATTTCAACGCATCCAGCAAGAAGCCGAATTTCTCCTGGGCCTCTTCTTCGCCGATTCCGAGCAGTTTGAATATCTGTGCCTGCAACTCTTGTTTATGGATACGGATCGATCCTCCACCTAGCTCCGTTCCGTTTAGAACGATGTCATAGGCGATTGATTCGATATCATCAAGATGCTCGTGATTGAGGTCACGCGGCATCGTGAACGGGTGATGCAGTGCTTTGACGCGTCCGTCCTCGATTTCGAACATCGGGAAATCGACTACCCATACAAATTCGAAACGCTCTTTGTCGATGAGATTCATTTTTTCATGCTCGGCAATAAAAATACGGAAACGGCCCATATAATCCCATACGGTTTTTTTATCTCCTGCACCAAAGAAGACAACGTCACCCACTTCCATACCGGTACGATCTACGAGGAGCTGGAGATCTTCAGGGGCAAAGAATTTTTCCAACGGCCCTTTGAGACCGTCTTCTTTCATCTGAAAATAACCAAGCCCTTTGGCCCCGAATTTGCGGACATAATCTTCAAAGCTTTTCATCTCACGCTTGGAGAATACCAAATCGGCACCCGGTACCCGAAGCGCTTTAATACGGTTCATCTTCGGATTTGCGGCGATGGAGGTGAAAATTTCGTTGTCGCAGCGAGCAAAAATGTCGATCACATCGACCATTTTGAGATCATAACGCAGATCCGGTTTGTCCGATCCGTACCACTCCATCGCATCGTTGTATTTGATACGGTTAAACGGCGTGACAACGGTGTGTCCTGCACTGGCGAACATGCCGACGATCAACTCTTCGGCAACACGGATAACGTCCTCTTGATTACAAAAACTCATCTCGACGTCTATTTGGGTAAATTCGGGCTGACGGTCGGCACGCAAATCTTCATCACGGAAACATTTTGCGATTTGGAAATAGCGGTCAAAACCGCCTACCATCAGCAGTTGTTTGAAAAGCTGAGGAGATTGGGGAAGGGCGTAGAATTCCCCTTCATGTACACGGCTTGGTACAAGGTAGTCACGTGCCCCTTCCGGAGTTGATTTGGTCAGAATCGGCGTTTCGACTTCCAAAAATCCGAGATTGTCGAGAACATTTCGCGCCGCAATTGCCGCTTTTGAACGGAGCAAAAAGGTATTGTACGATGCAGGATTTCGAAGATCGAGATAACGGTATTTAAGACGGGTTTCTTCTCCCACCGTGTTGTCTCCGATAACAAACGGGACCGGCTCGCTGCGGTTTTCGATGATGAGTTCGCTGACGACTACTTCAATCGCACCGGTTTTGAGACGGGGATTTGTCAGACCCTCACCACGAGCACGAATACGGCCATGAGCGATAAGAACGAATTCGTCACGAACGTCACTGGCAATTTTATGGGCATGCGCATTATCGGTCGGGTCACAAACGAGCTGGATCAATCCGCTTTTATCACGAAGGTCAATAAAGACGATTCCGCCGTGGTCGCGATAGCTATTGGCCCATCCGCACAGTACGACGTTTTCGCCGACATTGGTTTCACTTAAATCGGTACAAAAATGACTTCTCAAATCAAAGTCCTCTGGTTAATTTTTCGCCATTATAGCTTTTGGAAACTTGTTGTTTGATAATAGCGGCAATATGTAATGGTATTGGAACTCTATGTCTAAAGTTGGTTATAATAAGCGATATTAAAATGAGTGAGTATTATTTTGAAATTAGATAATATTAGACGAGTAGGCATCATTTTACGCCCATCTACCCCTGAGCTCAAAGAGATGTTTTTCGAAGCGAAACGGATATTTGAAGTGCGCGGAATTGAAGTTATTATCGATAATATCAGCGGTGGAATGATCGATGTGATGGGGCAGCCGTTTGAAATGATGTGCAAAAACAGTGATATGTTGGTCACCATTGGCGGTGATGGCACATTAATCTCTGCCGTTAGACGTTCTCATGGCTATATGCTTCCGGTATTGGGGATTCATGCGGGTAAGTTGGGGTTTCTGGCTGATTTGAATTTCGGCGAATTGGAAGAGTTTTTAGAAAAAATGTTAAAAGGGGACTGCCGAATCGACAGCCGTGCGATGCTGCAAGCAACGATCACGACGAAACATGGCGATAGCCGTGTGGTCGCTTTTAACGACATTGTTTTAACCCGCCCTTCGATCTCGAAAATGATACGGTTGGAAACATACGTCGACGGACGAAGTTTTAATACTTATTACGGTGACGGAGTTGTTATCTCAACGCCGACAGGTTCGACAGCGTACAACCTCTCTGCCGGAGGGCCCGTGTTGTTCCCCCTGACCAATGTATTTGCTTTGACACCGATTTGTCCCCATTCGTTGACACAGCGTCCGGTTGTGTTGCCGGGCCATTTTGAGATTGAGATTAAAACACCCGATGCCAGTGCGTTGGTTATTGTCGACGGACAGGATATGGTTGAGATCAGTGACACCGATACGGTGCACATCAAACTCGCCGATGAAGGGGCGCATCTGATTCATCGTAAAGAGTTCAACTATTTCGAAGTCCTCAAAGAGAAGTTAGGGTGGGGGAACTAATGTATAAAGCACGAAAACGTGCGCGGGCACTCTGCCGAAGAGAACTAAGCGTTAGCGTAGCCCGTCGTGGCTTTGCTGCGATGGCGTAGGAACAGAAGATGATAGAGCGTTTTTATCTCAAAGAATTTTTAACCTTCAAAGAAGCGGAGCTGGAGTTTAAGCCCGGATTGATCGTTTTTACAGGCCCCAGCGGAAGCGGTAAATCTGTACTGATGCGATCGATTTTGGCATCGGTAGGGCTGGACGGTGTGGATGCATCGGTGTGTGAGTCCTCGGTGACCTGGCAAGTAGATGAGGAAGAATATGGTATCGATAATGAGCCGACCAATATTTTTCGTCATGTTAAAAAAGAGAAAACCAGTTATTTTATCAACAATCAGCGCACCTCTAAGTCATCGATGGAATCAATCAGCTCTTCGTATCTGCGTCATTTGAGTTTAAAAGATTACAGTGATTTTGATCCCTTGGCTCTGATTGGCCTGCTGGATGAACGGATTGCTTTGAAAAATGGGGAACACCGAGGCCGTTTAGAGGAGCATAAGGATAAATATGCCCAATTTAAACAGGTGTCCGATGAGCTAAAAGCGATTGAAGAGCAGGAAAAAAAGCTGACGGAACTCAAAGAATTTGCCGCGTATGAGATTGGTAAAATTGATGGGATCAGGCCACGGATCGGGGAAGATGAGGAGCTGAATGTTATTAAAAAACAGCTCTCTAAAAAAGAAAAAATGGAAGAGTCGATTCATGCGGCTGAAGCCATTTTTAAATATGAAACGCACGTAAGCAATGCGCTGCATTTTCTGGAAGTTGATAGCTCCTTTTTTGATGATGCGATGAATGAACTGCGATCCGTATTTGAAGGTTCGTTGGAAAAACTCGAAGAGCTGGAAGAGGTATCCGTCGAAGAGGTGTTGAACCGTATTGAAAGTCTCAGCGAGCTTAAACGTCGCTACGGCAGTATTGAAGAGGCACTGTTGTATCGTGATCAAAAAGCAAAAGAGCTGGAGTCGTATGAAACGATCGAACATTCCAAAGGGAATTTAATCCAGCAAATCCGCAAGCTGGATCAGGAGATTAAAACATTGGCGCGTGATCTTTCGATGAGCCGTTCGGAAGAGCTGAAACTTTCGCTGGAAAAACTCAATAACTATCTTGCTATGCTCTATCTTCGGCCGGCAACGTTGAGTCTTGAGGGGATAGAACACCATGCATTGGGAACGGATCGCGTTATGCTAGGGCTTGAGGGTACGAAGCTGGATAAACTGAGTTCCGGTGAGTTTAACCGTCTGCGTTTGGCCCTTTTAGCGCTTCGCGTTGAGAGTATGGGAGAACAAGGCGGTGTTCTGATGCTTGATGAAATTGATGCCAATTTGAGCGGTGAGGAGTCGATGAGTGTGGCGAAAGTGTTGCGGCATCTCTCCCGATGTTATCAAATCTTTGTTATTTCGCATCAGCCGCAGCTCACATCGATGGGTGAACAGCATTTTTTAATTTATAAAGATACCGAAAGCCGTGTCAGAGAGCTGCGTAATGATGAACGTATTGATGAGATCGCCCGTATTATCAGCGGCGAGGGGATCAGTGAAGAAGCTAAAGGATTTGCCAAAGAGTTGTTTGAACGGGTCCGAACGGAGACTGTTGCATGATAATTGATACGCATATTCATCTCGACGATGAACGTTACCGGGAAGATTTTGAAGCGGTGATGGACAGAGCGCATGAAGCGGGTGTGAATGCCTTTATTATCCCCGGTGCCCACCCATCAACCCTTGAACGGGCCGTAGAATTGTGTGAACAGCATGAAAACATCTATTTTGCCGTAGGCGTTCACCCTTATGATCTCGAATCGATGGAAGGGCTTGATTTTGAACACTATGCCGCGCATCCTAAATGTGTCGCGATTGGTGAGTGCGGTATGGATTATTTTCGTCTTGAGGGGAGCGATGAAGAGAAATGTGAAGAGAAGCGTCGTCAGGAAAAGGTCTTTCGCACTCAAATCAAGCTGGCAAAAAAAGTAAAAAAACCGCTTATTGTCCATATCCGCGATGCGAGCCATGATTCGAAGATGATATTGCTTGATGAAGGGGCCTCTGAGGTTGGGGGAGTGCTGCATTGCTACAATGCGGACGATGAGCTGCTCAGTTTGGCGAATGAGGGATTCTATTTTGGAATCGGAGGGGTTTTAACCTTTCAAAATGCGAAAAAACTGATCAATGTCCTCTCTAAAATCCCCAAAGAAAAATTATTGATTGAAACGGATGGCCCTTATTTGACCCCTCATCCTCACCGCGGAACGCGCAATGAGCCCGCCTATACGAAATACGTAGCTGAAAAAATGTCCCAATTGCTTGACGTTTCTATCGATGAGATTGAATCATTAACGACGAAAAATGCCTTGAACCTTTTTAAGGGGTTAACTCACGATTAATTACATAGTGTTATAATCTAGCTCTTTGCATAAATTTTTGAGGAGGTAAAATGCGTTGGCTCTCACTTGTCACTCTTTTTCTTCTCAATGCACATGCCCTTAGTTTTAATCCCCATGACGAAAAAAAAATTACCGTTTTAAAACATTTTGACATTCCGCCGTCCTTTTTAATGGACCCCTATTTGCACGACATGTATGTCGAAAAAAAACGGGACTGTACCCTCAACGGTTTTGCCAATTCGATTGAAAATGCGGATGTCTTTATCCCCATGCTCACCTCGCTGATTGCCCAATCCGATTTACCGAGTGAGTTTTTATTTGTTGCATTGGCAGAATCGGGGTTGGATACCCTCTCCACCTCTTCACAAGGTGCCAGCGGATTGTGGCAGTTTATGCCAGGGACAGGAAAACTGCATGGATTAAAAATCAATCAGTATGTTGATGAACGGCGTGATCATTTAAAATCGACACGGGCAGCGATCGCCTATCTTTCTCAGCTGCATCGTCAATTTGGCAAATGGTATTTGGCGATTATTGCCTATAACTGCGGGGATGGGAAGCTCTCCCGTGCCATTCGCAAAGCGGGGACGGATGACTTGAGCATATTGGCCAATCCGCATAAAGGGTATATCCCCCCTGAAAGTCGCCGCTATATCCGCAAAATCATTTCTATGGCATTGCTGGCAAGCGACCAGGTATTCCTGGAACAGATTCAATACGACCATTTGATTGGGGTGGCGTCGGAAAATCCTATCGCGACCGTCTATTTGCCGGAAGGGGAAGATATCGATCGTATTGCCGCCGTATTGGAGATTCCGAAAAAGAAGCTCAAACTCCTAAATACCCATCTTAAACGTGGGGTAACTCCTCCGAGCCAGAATGCGTATCCGGTTTATATTCCCGAAGCTAAGCTCGAACTCTTTCGACAAAAATATCGCACGAAAGCACTGCAAGGGTATTTTGTCATGCATAAAACGAAATCGGGAGAAAACCTATCAACGCTTTCTCGACGCTACAATGTTACCGCCGGATCGATCATGGACGAAAATATGATGGGGGAGCGTGACGAACTGCGTATCAATCGCAGTGTTAAAATACCGATCAACCGGACGTTCATCAAAAATCCGTCACTGCATAAAGTTCGATCGGGGGAAACCCTCTTTTCAGTCGCAAAACTGTATAATTTAACAATTGAACAATTAAAAGAAAAAAATCCTTTTATAAAAACCAAAGTTGAAGAAGGCGAGGAAATTAAAATTGCTGATTAGAGTTATTTTAGTGGTGCTTGTTTTGCTGATGGCTGGATGTACGACGTATACGGGTTCGTATCCTTACCGCGCTTCAAAAGTGTCTAAAAAATACCCGTCGGATGTATTGGCAGATGCCCCGTCTAATATCAAGAAAAAAAATGGGGAATACGTCGCTTCCATGCGTCCATACACGGTATTCGGCAAAGAGTACTATCCTACGGTCGTGAGTGTAGGTGACAGCTATGCCGGGCGGGCGAGCTGGTACGGAAGCGACTTTCACGGTAAATCGACCTGTAACGGGGAAGCGTATGATATGTATGCCATGACGGCGGCCCATAAAACCCTTCCGATGAATACCGTAGTACGCGTTACGAATCTGGAAAATAATCAAAAAACGGTCGTACGGATCAACGATCGCGGGCCGTTTGTCGAAACGCGGATTATCGATTTGTCTTTTGCCGCGGCGAAAGAGATCGATTTGGTGAGCAAAGGAAGTGCACCGGTGAGTATCGAAGTCTTGGGGTTTGAACCCGGCGATGCCAAATCGATTGATTTTAAAATGTTGGCAAAGGGGCCTCAACGAGAGGTGCTGAACTCTTTTGCCACTCAAATCGGTGCCTTTTCGAATATACAAGGGGCCATGGAAACCCAGAAGAAGTACGCGAGCTTCCATGGATACTCTGCAATCATCAAAGATTCGCAGTATAATAACGATAGATTATTCCGAGTTTGGCTGCGTGGATTTCGAAGCGAAGCGGAAGCAAGGGATTTTATAGCAAAAGGCTATTTTAGCGGGCAGTTTATCACAAGGGAATGAGATGATTCAAAAAAACCGTAAAACAAAAGAGACCGATATTGTACTTGCACTGAATGTATCGGGTGAGGGCAAAAGCAATATCTCAACGAATGTCGGTTTTCTCGATCATATGTTGGAAAGTTTTGCGAAACACGCCTGGATGGATCTGAATGTTACGTGTAAGGGTGATACGCATATTGATGATCACCACAGTGTCGAGGATGTCGGAATCGTGCTGGGACAGGCTTTGCGCGACGCGATCTATCCGATTGAACGGGTGGAGCGGTTCGGAAGTTCGGTTATTGTAATGGATGAAGCGGCCGTAAGCTGCGATCTGGATTTGAGCAATCGTCCCTATCTTTTGTATGATGTCGCCATTGAAGGAAAAGTAGGGCAGTTCGATGTTGAACTGGTTGAAGAGTTCTTTCGTGCCGTTGTCTTTAATGCCGGCATAACGGCACATATTGTGTTACAGCGCGGTAAAAACAAGCACCATATCATCGAAGCAGCCTTCAAATCGCTGGCGGTTGCATTGCGCCGTGCCTTGGTTACCAATGATCGAGCCGGTATCCCCAGTACTAAAGGTGTTTTGTGATTCGACTGCTAATACTCGATGTTGATGGATGCATGACGGATGGGCGTATCATCTACAGTGAAAAGGGTGATGAGCTGAAAAACTTTCATGTGAAAGACGGTTTTGCGATTCGTACGTGGCTTCGGATGGGGCATCATGTGGCGATTATTACCGGGCGTGAATCGGGTATCGTCCGTCATCGTGCACAGGAACTGAAAATCCAGTATGTGTTTCAGGGAGTAGAGGACAAACTCTCCGTTGCACAAAAATTGTGTGACGATCTTGGTATCCGATCCGATGAAGTTGCCGCTATCGGGGATGATCTTAACGACTACAACATGCTTCAATGGGCAGGAGATGCGTATACCCCTAAAAACGGTATCCATCATTTGCATTCCATTTGTACGGTCCTTGAGAATATCGGAGGCGATGCCGTTGTCCGCGAAATGATTGAAAAAGTCGTTGATCATAACGGAGAGCGAGAGAAATTCTTGAGTTTTTGGATTTAAATGTCGATCAATCTCTTTTTTTTTCTCCTTCTTGGGTTATTAGCGGGGATGTTCGGGTACTTTAAACCGATAGAATCGACAAAAGCCAATCAAGAGGAAATCCCGCAATTTGAACTGGACTCTTTTATTATTTACGAAATCAGTACCGCAGGGATTGACCGTTTTTTTGAAGGAGAACACGGTAAACGTTTTGAAGACCGATATGAGGTTTCATCAGCAAAATTTAGCGATAATTCAAAACAACTTTTTGAATCGATCCGCGCTAATGAAGCGTTGTATAAAGAGGATGTTATAACTTTGAACGGTAATGTTCATTACGTGAGAGAGGACGGTTTGCAGTTCCGATCCAATGAGGGTCAATACGACAAACCTCATTCGTTGGTATCGACCCGCGGCAATTTTGTGATTACGCAAAACGGCAATAGAGTGCTTGGAACCTCCTTGCGCTTTAACACCCTATATGACACGGTGAGTGCCAATGCAGTTTCCGGAAGTTATCAATTAGACTAAGAGAAAGATTTATTAATGAAAACTATTTTATTTACCTTGCTTTGTGTATTCACCCTTTACGCCGAAGAACTGAAAGTTCTTTCGGAGAATTTCAAAGGGGATCAGCCACGAGGTGTTTCGGTATTTACCGGAAATGTTATTGTGACCAAAGGACGCGATGAACTGAATGCCTCCAAAGTGACGATATACACCGACACTAATCGCAAACCGACAAAAATGGTTGCCGAAGGAGATGTCTCTTTTTATATCGTAACGGAACTCAATGAGAAGTACAAAGGGAAATCGCAACGGGCGGTCTATTTGCCTAACGAAAAAGAGTACCAATTTTATACGAAAGTAGATTTGATCCGTTTGGATGATTATCGACGGGTCAAAGGGGACAAAGTCGTTGTGAATACCATCCAAGGACATGCCAGTGCGGACAGTGCCAATAATGAGCCGGTCGTGATGATTTTTACCCTTCAGGATAATAATTCGAGTAAAAAAGGGACGTCAAAATGATTGAGATCATTAATTCGGTTTTTATGACATCCGCCCCCAACATAAGAATGTCGCCGGATAATCCGTTACAGAATGAAGTGGCATTTATGGCCCGTTCCAATACGGGTAAAAGTTCCATTTTAAATACATTGACACAGCGAAAATCACTGGCAAAAGTTTCTTCTACCCCAGGGAAAACACGATTGATCAACTATTTCGATGTTGAATTTATGGATCGTGAAAGCGGTCAGAGATTGGAAGCAAAACTCGTCGATCTTCCGGGATTCGGCTACGCCAAAGTAGCTAAATCGCTCAAAACCGATTGGGAAAGCAACTTAACCGATTTCATAACGCAGCGTCAGCAAATTCGTGTTTTTGTCCATTTGATCGATGCGCGCCATCCCGATTTGGATTTGGACCATTCGGTGTCTGAGTATCTTGAGCAGATCTGCCGTGAAAACCAAATCATCTTGAACGTTTTTACCAAAATCGATAAATTAAATCAAAAAGAGCTTTCGGAACTTAAACAACAGTTTCCCGATGCGCTGATGGTCTCCAATACAAAACGGCGCGGTGTTGAACGGGTTGTCAGCAAGCTGTACGAACTCTTGAATCAAGAGCAGACTCATGAAGATTGAGTTTAAAAAACCGACCCTCTTTGACATTCCTGTTATGCAGCGGCTTGTTGCGCCTGAAATCGAAAGCGGGGTTATTCTCCCCCGTAATGACGATGAGATTGCAACCAATATCCGTTCGTACACTCTGGCCATGGATGGAGAGAAACTGGTCGGTTTTTGTGCGCTTCACATCCACTCGCCGAAGCTTGCCGAGGTTCGATCGATGATCATTGACAGTGCGTATCGAGGTCATAATATCGGGAGCGAACTCGTCAATACCGTGTGTGAAGAGGGGAGACGGCTGGGGCTTAAAGAGGTTTTGGCGTTAACGTATCAACAGCACTTTTTTGAGCGTTTAGGGTTTGTAGAAATTCCCAAAGAGAGCATTCCCGAACATAAAATTTGGGCTGATTGTATTAAATGTAAACATTTTCCCGTATGCAACGAAGTATCACTTATCAAAACGCTCTAAACGATCTTTTTTGGATCGTTTTGTTTGCGGTTTATATCGGTCTGAGCAGTATTTATCTTTTTTTACCGCCGATGGCAGCGGTATTGTTCTATATGTATGATCGTGCTTTGCAGCGTCATGATCTCTACGCGTTGATCGTTGTCTCCCTAATGTTGTTGATGTTTGAAGCGGAAAAGGGATTCTGGTTTGGGTCTACTATTGTATTTTTTACCTTGATCAGTCATTATCTTATCCCCAAGCTTGAACAGATGATGCGCTGCCCCCTGTGTATCAAAGGGATTTTTGTCCTTGTCGCCTATCTGGGGTTTTGGGTATTTATAGGGCTTGTGAACAGTATCGTGATTCTCCCTCTCCCTGCGATTGATTGGCATCTCCTTTTTTATATGGCGATTGAATTTGCGCTGATTGCGATTTTCGGATGAAAATAAAACTATTATTCATCGTATTTGCCTTGATATGGATTTCGCTGATTGTCCGTGTGTTTCATCTGGCAGTTCAATCGAATGAGCATTATGAAACGCTCTCTCAAAAAAACAGTATCAAAACCGAATTTTCAGCTCCGGTGCGCGGTGAAATTTTGGATCGAAACCTTGATCCGATTGCGATTAATGAATTAGGCTTCAAAATATCGTTTGCCCCCCATTTGACGAGAGGCAAAGATACCCATCTTTTGGATCAAGAAATTGCTTATGTGCTATCGATGATACCGACCCTCGATGCAAAGAAAATAAAAAAAACGTATAAACAGCAAGACTCGTATTACAATCATACTTTTATCGATGTGGTCGACTTTGTCCCCCATGAAACGATGATCCCCTTATATTCGTTGATGAATTTGCGCGAAACGATTAAAATCTCTCCTTCGCCTAAGCGTCTGTATCCCTATGGAAGCAGAGCCTCCCATATTGTGGGGTATGTTGCCAAAGCGAATCAAAAAGAAGTTGAAAAAGACCCCGCCCTGAAGCTTTTGGGGCATGTCGGTAAAAGCGGAATTGAAAAATATTACAACGCTTATCTGCAGGGCCAAGCGGGAGAGCGCCGTATAAAAGTCAACGCCCATAATGTCGAAATAGAAGAGATCGGCAGAAGTGCGACGAAAGAAAATCGGACGTTGATTCTGAATATCGATATGCGGCTTCAAAATTACATCAGCACGGTTTTTGAAAAGAATGTCGGAGCTATCGTCGTCATGGACACAAAAGGGGCCATTTATGCAGCCGGAAGCTACCCTGAGTATGACTTAAATGCCTTTGTCGAAGGGGTAAGTACCGAACAGTGGAATTATTTGATCAACAGCGTGGATGCTCCGTTTACGAATAAGATTGTCAATGGTTTGTATCCCCCCGGTTCAACGATAAAAACCGGTTTAGGTCTTTTGTACATTACCTCCAAAAAGCTTGATGAACGATCTGCGGTGCAGTGTACCGGATCGTTCCGTCTGGGAAACCGTTCGTTCCGCTGTTGGCGTAAACACGGACACGGCAGCGGTGTTTCTATCCACAAAGCGATCGCGCAAAGCTGTGATGACTATTTTTACAAAGGGAGTCTGAGCTTAGGAATCGAAGCGATCAGCCGAGGATTTAATCGGATGGGGCTGGGGGTTAAAACGAATATAGATCTTCCGAATGAATTTATCGGTACCGGTCCCAGCCGTAAATGGAAAAAAGAGAAATTCAAACAGCCGTGGTATCGGGGTGAAACGCTGAACACCGCAATCGGACAGGGAGATTTCTTGGCAACCCCTATCCAAATCGCGCAATTTACGGCCTTAATGGCAACCGGCACATTGCCCGTTCCTCATTTGGCGCATAAAATAGGGTCAAAAATTTATGAGCCAAAGGCGCGTGATGTTTTATCGCCTATCGAAAAACAAAAACTCCCTATGGTTCAGCAGGCGATGCGTTCGGTGTGTAATGATCCGGGCGGAACGGCAAAAATGTATGTTTCCACCCGTTTTCCGATTGCCGGAAAAACCGGTACGGCACAAACGACGGGGATTGCTCAAAGTGTTAAAAATCGTCAAAGTGAATACAGTATGGAGTATTTAAAACGATCCCATGCATGGTTCACAACCTATGGTCCTGCCGATGATGCACAGTTCATTGTCACGGTGTTGGTTGAACATGGAGGGCATGGCGGAGAGGCAACGGGGGGGATCGTCTCGGGAATCTATAATAAATTGCTTGAACTTGGGTACATCAAGCTGGATCGGAAGAAATCGGTTGTTACCCCTGCGTCCGCACAATCAAGCTTAA
>DASUMY010000076.1:0-11350 GCA_036277435.1 Sulfuricurvum sp. | reverse complement strand
GTTACAGAGTATGGTAAACTATTGTAATCGCATTGTGATTTTACAATGCTATAATCGCACATTTACGTTTTATCTATAAAGGGCTTTAGTATGCTACCACGCTATGAAAACAAACTTAATGAAATCCGCTCCATGCTCTGCACATTGGTTTCCTCTATCATCCAGGCCAATCAAAATACCCTGAGCGCATTTGAAAACAATCAAAACGACGCATACGAAAGCGCCAAAAAATATCTCAAAAACATCCAGGCCGAAGCCAATAAGATTGACAATGAAGTGATCAAAACCCTTGCGTTGTACGGTCCTGAAGCCGAAGAGCTCAGATTGTTGGTCGCATTTTTAAAAATGACCAATGAATTTGATCGTATCGGCGAAAGTATGAAAAAATACAACAACCGTCTACAAGAACTGTGTGCCAGCGGATGTGACATCAGCATCATGACAAGCTCTGTCATCCAGCTTCAAAAAACCACGTTAAATGCCTTAGAGTACATTCATGAGTATTTGGAGTCTATGAGCAGTGCCGATGCGGAAGAGCTTTTCCGCAAAGTATCGGTCGAAGAATCCAAAAACGATGATCTTTTTTCCATCATCGAAAAAGACCTTTTGAATCTCATCGTGAATTCTCACGAACTCTCTGCTGATTATGTCAAAGTGCTCTCAACGCTGCGCAAGCTGGAACGCACCGGTGACCGAACCGTCAATATCGCCGCGCTGCTTCTCTATGCACAAAAAGGGGGAGAAATTCATCTTTACGCTTAAGGTGATTTTTTCAACCCCGAATTAAGACCCCCTAATCATCAAGGAGTCGAGAGTGAACGCACTCATACTGATCGTCGAAGACGAAGAAGATATTTTAGAGCTCATCGAGTTCAACCTCGCAAAAGAGGGATTTGAAACCATGGGCTTTTTGAATACCAAACGGGTATCTGAGGTACTTTCCGAAGAAAAAGTCGATCTCATTTTGATGGATCGAAACCTCCCGGGTGCGGAGGGGAGCGAATATGTTGCTTCGTTACGGCGACAGGGGATCAATACCCCCGTCATATTCATCAGCGCCAAAGACAAAGACGAAGATATCGAGCAGGGGTTTGAGCGCGGCGGGGATGATTATCTCACGAAACCGTTCAGCATGAAAGAACTGGTTTTACGGGTCAAAGCGATTTTGCGCCGTACCAAAAAAGATTCCCCTGAGGGCAATCTGACCTATCGCGATATCACCCTCAACATGGGTGCACGGACCGTGACCATCGAAAACAGAGCCGTCGAACTCACCAAACTCGAATTCGATTTGCTACACGCGCTCATCACCAACCAAAATGTTGTTTTAGACCGGGATTATCTTCTCGAACATGTGTGGGGAAGCGACGAAGTGTACCAAGATCGCACCGTCAACGTCGCCATCAACCGGCTCAAAGAGAAAATCGACCCTGACAAAAGCAAAGAGTACGTTAAAACCGTCAGAGGCGTCGGATACACCCTGTGTTAAAAATACATCAGCTTTTTTTCCTCAACACATTGGGACTGTTTGCCGGGACGCTGATTATCAGCTCTTTCATCGGGTACTATACCCTCAAAGAGATGATTGTCGACGACCATGTCAACCATCTCAAGCGGGTCATTGAACTGGTTTCTGCACGCTCGTACCAATCTCCCTCTGCCGAACATTACATCAATGCGATTCACAACCAAACCGATTACCGGGCGACATTATTTGATAGCAACGGGACCGTCTTGGCCGAGAGCAATATCGACAAACGTTCCATTGACTCGGATCAAAATCGTATCGAGATCATGCACGCGGCTACCGAACCCTATGGGATAGAGGTGCGCCACTCGGCTACATTTGGCGAAGACTATATCTTCATTGCCAAACAGATCCCGTTTCAAGGCGATATCGTCATTCTTCGGTTGGGGATAAAGCTTCAAAGTGTCATGAAAGATTTCTACCAATTATGGATTAAATTGGCCGGATCTTTTATCTTTATTATCTTTATAGCCCTCATCATCACCTATAAAATTTCCAATAAAGCACGGCACGATATTGCACAGATTACCCAATATCTGAACGAAATTTCGGCCAAAAACTATACGGCGATGTTGCGGCCCGAATATTTCAGAGAATTCTTGCAAATTGCCCTTCTGCTGAAAAATCTCGTCAAAAAGCTCCGAAACCGCGACAAGCAAAAGCGTAAATATACCGCGAAACTGCGTCTGATCAACAAACAGCAAAACGACATCCTCTCCGCCATCAGCCACGAGTTTAAAAATCCGATTGCAGCGATTGTCGGCTATACGGAAACGCTCGAAGCGGATCCCAACATCAATCTCGCCATACGCGAAAAGTTTTTAGGGAAGATTCACTCCAATGCCCTGAAAATCAGCCATATGCTCGATCGCCTGGCCCTCTCCGTCAAACTCGAAAATAACGATCTCTCGATCAAACCGACCCATTTTGATCTCGACACCCTGTGCCGTGACGTAACCTCTACGATGCAGGGGAAATACCCGCTTCGCACTATCCGGTATGAAGGGCAGCACAAAGAGGTATATGCTGATCAGACGATGCTGGGACTGGTGATAACGAACCTGATCGACAATGCTCTCAAATATTCGGAAGAAGAAGTGACCTTGAAACTCGGCGATACCGATCTCGAAGTCATCGATAAAGGAATCGGCATCGCCCCTCACGAGCTTGAACTCATCGCAAGTAAATTTTACCGTGTCCAAAAAAATCGATGGGACAATTCGATGGGTCTTGGGCTTGCGATCGTCAGCTACATTCTCAAACTCCATGACTCGATGCTGAAAATCAGCAGTACGTTGGGTGTAGGCTCAACCTTTTCGTTTTCCATTGAAACGTTGCATGAAAAAAGACCCAAATCCACGTCATGATTCAGCGGTATGCCAAGCTTCAGCCCCTCCTTCACCATCTTGAGCAGCACCGCATTACCCCGATTTTCGTCGGTGGATGCGTCCGTGATCATCTTCTGGGGCAAGAGAGCCTCGACATCGATATCGAACTCTATGGGGTACGTGATTCGGCATCCCTAACCGATGTTTTAAAACCGTTTGGAAAAGTCAACGAAGTCGGCAAATCGTTCGGCGTATACAAACTCCGCTATGGGGGGTATACGATCGACCTTTCTCTCCCCCGTACCGAAAACAAATCGGGCGAAGGGCATCGGGGATTTGAGGTCCAAACCTACAGCGATCTGGAATTTGCCGCAGCGGCACAGCGGCGCGATTTTACGATCAATGCCATAGGGTACAACCCCCAAACCCTCGAGTTTCTCGATCCCTACAACGGTGAAAAAGATTTGCGCTCCAAGCGTCTGGCCTGCGTTGACCCAAGTACCTTTGTAGAAGACCCCTTGAGAGTATTGCGTGCCGTACAGTTTGCCGCACGCTTTGAGCTCGTCTGCGATCCCGATCTTCTGACGCTGTGCCACACGATGATTGCGCAAGGCGCGCTTCAAGAACTTCCCAAAGAACGTATTTTTGAAGAGATCAAAAAGCTCCTCCTTTTGAGCCAAAAACCCTCGATCGGATTGGAACTGCTTCGCCGCATGGGCGGTTTGCCGTTTTTTTCCCCGCTGGATTGCCTTGAAAACACCCCTCAGGATTCCACTTCCCACCCCGAGGGGTGCGTATGGGCCCACACCCTCATGGCGCTGGACGTGATGGCACGCTTGCGCATCCAAGACCCAAAGCGCGATTTGCCCCGAATGTTTGCCGTGTTATTGCACGATTGCGCCAAACCCATAACGACCGTCATCGATCACGGGATCATCGATGCGCCCCATCATCCGCAAATCGGAGTCGAAATCGCCCAGACCTTTCTCTCCCGTATCACCGACGAACAAGGACTAATCGACACTATTCTCCCCCTGATTCGCTACCATCGTGCTCCCCGTAAACTCTACGCAGCCCATGCGACACCCGCCGATATCCTCCGATTGAGTACCCTGGTACGCATCGATGATCTCATTGCTGTCTCCAAAGCCGATTTTTATGGGCGCTCATTTGACGGTACCCTTTCCACACAGTTTCAGGCAGGCGAATGGCTCTATTCACAGGCGTTAGAACTAGGGGTGTTATCCTCACCGCCAAAGGCGTTGCTGATGGGCAGGGACCTGATTGAATCTGGATTGAAGCCCTCCCCCTCATTTAGTATTATTTTAAATTCTGCCTACAATGCGCAGCTGAATCAGGAATTTTTTACCAAACAAGAAGCACTAACATGGCTAAAAAAGTATCTAGTAATAGCTTTGTAATAGAAACTATATTACAATATCACATTAAAATGAGGTAAGGCTCTGCATGATCGATAAGATTTTTTTCAATTTCACGCGTCTTAGCGCACTGCTTATCCTCGTCATCGTGGCGTGGATTTTTGTCGTTTTATTCAACCATTCGCTCGAAGCAATGCATACCTTCGGACTTGATTTTATCACCGAAGACGAATGGGCGCCCAATCTTGACAAATTCGGTGCGTATGCTGCTATCGTAGGTTCCGTTGCATCGACATTTTTAGCCATGCTTTTTGCTATTCCTGTCGCGATCGGGGTTGCTATTTTCCTCAGCGAAATTGCCCACGACAAGATCAAAGGGTTTTTTGGCGTAAGCGTTGAACTCCTTGCCGCTATCCCGTCGGTCATTTACGGGATGTGGGGGCTATTCTTTTTCGTTCCCATCTTGCGTGATCTCTTCGGCGGTATGGGAATCGGCCTTCTCGCAGCAGGGATTGTTTTGGCTATCATGATTTTGCCGTTTATGGCAGCCGTTACCCGTGATGCGATGAACACAACGCCGGACATCCTCAAAGAGTCTGCCTATGCTCTGGGAGGGACACAGTGGGATGTTATCAAAGATATCATCATCCCGTATGCGAAAGCAGGGATCATCGGTTCTTTGATTCTGGCACTGGGGCGTGCCATCGGAGAAACCATGGCCGTCACTTTTGTCATGGGGAATGTCCACCATACACCAAGTACGATTCTTGATCCGACAACCTCCATTCCCGTCACGCTGGCCAACGAGTTTACCGAAGCCGATTCATCGCTTTATTTCTCAAGTCTTTTCGGGCTTGCATTGACCTTGCTTGTCATGAGTTTCGTCGTCATCGCCGTCGCAAAGTTCTACTTTTTACGTAAAGCAAGGAGAGCCTCATGACCGCAACCCAAAAACGTATTGTCATCAACCGCCTTGCGTTAGCGTTTTCAACCCTCAGCGCGATCATCGCTTTGGCTTTTTTGTTTTGGATTTTGGGTGTTTTGGTCGTCAAGGGGATTACCGCACTCAACTGGAACATTTTTATTTTTGAAGGGGCTCCTCCGGGATACGCTGAAAGCGGCCTAAAACACGCGCTGACGGGCCAAGCGATTCTAATCGGAATGGCAACCGCGATCGGTGTGCCGCTGGGGATTTTAGCGGGTACGTATTTGAGCGAATACGGGAAAAACTCCAAACTCGCCCATACGATCCGCGATATTTCCGACATTATGATGAGCGCCCCGTCCATCGTTATCGGTGCATTCGTCTACGCCATCGTTGTTATGCCCATGGGCCATTTTAGCGCCTGGGCCGGAGCCATCGCATTGGGAATTATTATGATTCCCGTGATTTTACGCACCACCGATGATATGCTTCAGCTGGTACCGGGCGAATTGCGCGAAGCGGCGTTTGCACTGGGTGCCCCTAAGTACAAAGTGATTTTGAGCGTCGTCTACCGCGGGGCGAAAGCGGGAATTTTAACCGGCGTATTACTGGGTATCGCCCGCGTAGGAGGAGAAACGGCGCCACTGCTGTTCACATCCTTCAACGATAACTTTTTTACGACCGATCTGAACGAAGCGATGCCGTCGCTAACCGTTACCATTTTTAACTATGCAACCAGCCCGTATGAAGATTGGCAGCAAATGGGATGGGCCGCCGCCTTTATCCTCTCGATGTTTATCTTGGGTCTCAATATATTAGGGCGATTGATCTTATTCGCCGGAAAGAAAAGGAAATAATCATATGGCAAGCATTATCGATATCAAAGAAGAGTGCGCACTGCACGTACGCGATTTTGAATTCACCTACAAAGGGGCACCTGCACCAAGCTTGAAAAAAGTGACGATGCCGATCGCAAAAAACTCTATTACGGCTTTGATCGGACCTTCGGGATGCGGTAAAACAACCCTTTTACGCTCTTTTAACCGAATGCACGATCTCTATCCGGGTAACAGCTATTCGGGTGAAATAGAATTTGAAGGGCGCAATATTCTTAACCCGAAAGAAGATTTGATTCACCTGCGCACCCAAATTGGTATGATTTTCCAAAAACCGACAGCATTCCCGATGTCTATTTTTGATAATGTCGCCTACGGCATGCGTCTTCAAGGGATCAAAAACAAAACGGAATTGGCTGACCGCGTTGAAAAAGCACTCAAAGATGCGGCGATCTGGAAAGAGGTGAGCGATCGATTGAAACACGATGCAAACGGTCTCTCCGGCGGTCAGCAGCAGCGTTTGTGCATCGCTCGTGCGATTGCCGTCGAACCAGAAGTATTACTGTTTGACGAACCGACATCGGCATTGGACCCTATTTCGACACAGGGGATCGAAAAACTCGTCATTGAACTTAAAGAACGGGTCAGCATCATCATCGTCACCCATAACATGCAGCAAGCGGCACGGGTAAGTGATTACACCGGCTTTATGTATCTGGGCGAACTTATTGAGCTGGGACAAACGGAAGAGCTCTTCGTCACTCCGAAAGAAAAACTGACACAGGAATACATCACCGGTAAATTCGGTTGATTGAAAGGGAATGATTTCCCTTTCCCTCTTTTTTTCCTCTACTTTTCTCTCACCATTTTTTCACTATCAATCTCTACCACTGTATGAACGTTTCCTCTTGGAAAAAAGTCCGCAACGACTTTTAAGCGCTTAGGAGCGATTTTATCCTCAAAAAGGCCATAGATCTCATTCGCAGTGTTTTCGTGCGAAATATGGCGGTTTCTGAACGAATTAATGTATAGTTTGATGGCTTTGAGTTCAGCAACATATTTATCCGGCGTATATTCGATATAAATCGTCGCAAAATCGGGATATCCGCTGCGAGGGCAAAGGCACGTAAACTCCGGAAGGGTTACTTTGATTATATAATCACGCTCATGCGCATTGGGCCAAATTTCAAAATCTTTTTCCACATCAAAATCAGCAACGATTTGTTCGCCGTATTTCATCTATACCCCTTTATTTTGTACTAATATTCTCATCAATAACTGTAATTTTACCGTGATAATTGCCCTGCCGGTAATTGATTTTCAATCCGACCGCGACGTTATCGCTCTCTTGATCCTCAATCATGCCCATCCACGTTGCCGCTCCGCACAAATGCGCCGTGATGTTGAGCCCTTGAAGGATATTTTGGTATTTATCCTCTTTGATGTGACGGGTATAAAGGGAATCAAAACGGACAAAGTCAACGTCAAATTCTTTGAGATACATCATCGTCGTATGATTCACCCCGTATTTATCCAAAGCGATTTTATACCCGACGGCCCGGTATTGCGCTATTTGTTCACGAAAACGGTTGATTTGAGGAGAATACTCCTTTTCATCGATCATAATAATAACTTTCCCTTTCACTTCGGGATAACGCTGCAATAATTCCAATGCAAATTGAAAAAAGAGTCCGTTTCTCAACGTAACCGGTGAAAGATTCACGACATAGCGTGTATGATCGTGTGACGCCATGTGTACAACTCGTTCCAAGATATTGCTCTCAAACTCCCTCATTTTCCCGATGCGGTTTAAAAAAGGGATAAAACGGCTTTGGTGAATAAGCCCTTTTTTCTGATCCACCAATTTAAACGATGCCTCAACCATTGCGGTTTTATCGCAGCATACTTTTTGTACGGCAATCGAATAACGCTGCGCCCTCAATGCATCCAGGACCGAACGCTCCAGCTCTTCGGGAACAATATCATCCTGATCGGTAAATGTTTTTTTATCTTTATTGGCGTATTGCAGTTCATACAGGCGTGTTACAATCTCTTTTTGCTGTTTGACATGTTTGGTATCCAGTAAAACGGCGGAATAGCTTACTTCGATTTCATGAACAAGATTTTCTTGATATTTAGCCAAAAAGAGCTCCACCAACGCGGTATAACGCTCTTTTTCACCCATCAATAAAAGAATAAAATCACCCCCCTTATAACGGCATACCGGCAGGGTTTTAATCTCCTTTGAGGCAAAAAAGGCATTAATCTGTGCGATCGACTCCCGCAATACATCATCCCCGTTTTTAACGCCGTACCGCTCGTTAATCGTCGTAAGATTGTCTATGCTGATCATGACGAGCGTACCTACGTGCCGCTTTGTCCAGCGATAATAAATCTTGAAAAAATAATCGGGTGTAAAGGTATGGGTAATGGGATCAGTGATGTTTTCATAACTGCTTTGATTGATGAGAAAAAAGATAAAATAAACGGCCGTTGTCAATAACAAGAAAGAGAGGAAGACAAGCGAAGCAAGCGTCGAATAGGGTTGAGAAAAAAGAGTGTATAACGCGATAACACTCATTAAAAAGATGGGCAATCCCATCCGAAGCGCCAACACAAACCGATGCGAGCGCTCTTTTGTTTCGGTATAGGTCATTTAAATATCTAAATGTTTAACGTCTTTGGCATGCGTTTCGATGTAGTTACGGCGAGGTTCAACATCATCCCCCATAAAGAGGTTAAACGATTCGCTGGCAGATTCCGCATCTTCAACGCTGATGCGTAAAAGAACACGGTTTTCAGGGGTCATCGTTGTTTCCCAAAGCTGTTCAGGATTCATTTCCCCCAAACCTTTATAACGCTGGATATAGGAACCTTTTTTGGCATGATCGGTAACGGTTGTCAGCAATTCAAGCAAATCGCCCTCTAATGGCAAATTCCAATCTTGAATTTTTTGATAAATATAATTGGCTTCCGCAAAATGGGGAGATGCAAACAATTCATCATTGACATGTAGCTCTTCCAATCCCTCTTTGGTTTGGACAAACAGATGCATATTTTCATCGTTCACGTTTTTAGAGAGGATGTTGTTCCCTTTTGCATTCAAAAATGCCTCTACATGAGTGTAAAGTTCTGTCAATGAGAGGGCAATGAGATCCGGATTTTCGATGAAATAACGGATCAGCTCAACCAGGGCATATCGACGCTCAAGGGCATCGAGAGTACTGCGATAGTGATCTACCATTTTAAAATAGGAAATCAGATCATTCGTACCGATGTTATCAACGCCCAACGCTTCAATACCGTTTTCAATCAAAAAGGCATTCATGACACGATCGTCTTTAAAATAGATCTCTTTTTTCCCTTTTTTATAACGATACAATGGCGGCTGTGCCAAATAAAGGTAACCGTTTTGAACGACTTTCGGAAGATAACGGAAGAAAAAGGTCAGCAGCAATGTTTGAATATGACTACCGTCAACATCGGCATCGGTCATGATAATGACTTTATGATAACGAAGTTTTTCTTCATTAAACTCTTCACCGATACCGCATCCCAGTGCCGTGATCATATTGGTGATCTCTTCGGATTTCAAGATTTTGTCCAAACGCGCTTTTTCAACGTTGAGAATTTTACCTTTGAGCGGCAAAATTGCTTGGAACACGCGATCACGCCCTTGTTTCGCTGAACCGCCCGCAGAGTCCCCTTCCACCAGATACAATTCGCTGATCGAAGGGTCTTTGCTCTGACAATCGGCCAGTTTACCCGGCAGGGTTCCTACGGTCATCGCATCTTTGCGGCGTGTTAGTTCGCGCGCTTTTTTAGCCGCTTCACGACCGCGTGCCGCCATAAGGGCTTTTTGAACAATCGCTTTGGCTTGAATCGGATTTTCTTCAAAATATTTGGTCAAACGTTCATAGGTAGCTTTTTGTACCAAAGGACGAACATAGGTATTTCCCAGTTTTCCCTTGGTTTGCCCTTCAAACTGTGGTTCCGGAACGCGAACCGAAACGACACAGATAAGCCCTTCGGATACATCTTCACCGGTCAGGGGAACATCTTTTTCTTTGGCATTGCCGTTTTGTTTGTTGTAGTTCGAAATAACACGCGTTAACCCGGCACGGAAACCGGCTTCATGCGTTCCGCCGTTAGGGGTATTGATGTTATTGACAAACGTATAGGTTTTATCATCATAACTGTCGTTATACATGATGGCGATATCCATTTCGATATCTTCTACTTTTTCATTGAATTCATACGGAGCGGCAACGACCACTTTTTTATTCATATCCGTTACGAATTGGGTAATCCCCCCTTCGAAATGATACGTATTGTCGGCGCCGTTTCGTTCATCTTTAAATATAATCGTGATACGGGGATTTAGGTAGGCGAGTTCTTTAAATCGTTTGGCTAAATAATCGTATTCAAAGGTAACGGTTTCGGTAAAAATTGAAGGATCGGGAGAAAACTCAATTGTTGTCCCTTTTTTTCGTGTTGTACCGATTTCTGCTAACGGTTCTTGAGGAATACCGCATTTAAAATCTTGCTCATAAATTTTACCTTCACGGTGAATGGTCATTTTGAGGTCGCTGCTCAATGCATTTACAACCGATACCCCAACCCCGTGCAAACCGCCGGAAACTTTATACGTATCTTTATCAAATTTACCGCCGGCATGCAAAACGGTTAATACGACGGTTGCTGCGGATATCCCTTCTGTTGGGTGAATATCGGTCGGAATACCTCGTCCGTTGTCGCTGATAATAGCGGTACCTTTTTTGGTCAGCGTGACGTTAATCGTATCACAATGTCCCGCCATTGCTTCATCGATTGAGTTATCGACGACTTCGTAGATTAGATGATGTAGACCTCTATGCCCTGTATCACCGATGTACATACCGGGACGTTTTCGGACGGCTTCTAGCCCTTTGAGGACTTTAATATTGCTGGCACCGTAATTATGTTCCATTATTGCTCCCGCATTTTGCGTGTTTATGTGCTTTATTTTATCGAAAGAAAGCTAAAAGTGAAGTTTTGTGACTAAAACCCGTAAAGGGGGTTTTAAATGAAAGTAAGAGAATTAAATAACGATCGGCATAACGATGGTTTTGAAATTGCCCTCTTTGATGACAAAAGGCTGATTGGATTCATTGGCTTCCAGTGTAAATTCATTACTGCTGATTTGTCCTAGAAAATCCAGAATATAGCGGCTGTTGATGGCAAGAATAAAAGGGGAATCGAATCCGTTGGTAATTTCTACCGCTGTTTTCGCTTCGATATTATCATCGCTTAAACTTTCAAACAAGATCGAATCATTTTGAAAGGTCAATTTCAAATCATTGGAGATCGTCGTA
>DASUMY010000075.1:0-9503 GCA_036277435.1 Sulfuricurvum sp. | reverse complement strand
GATTGAAACCGTCAAAACCCTGATGGATGCAATGCCGTTTATCAAAGAATTCAGAGATGAGATTGTTGTTATCAAATACGGCGGTTCTGCTCAAAGTTCGGATGAGTTGAAGGCAAAATTTGCTCAGGATATTGTTTTATTGCACCTAGTCGGAGTAAAAGTGGTCATTGTACACGGTGGCGGAAGCCGTATCAGCCAGCTATTGGGGGATCTCAACATCCCTACGGAATTTATTGACGGTGAACGTGTCAGTACACCTGAGGTGATGCGTATTGTTGAAATGGTCCTCAGCGGCGAAATCAACAAGCAGATTACCTCACTGCTCAATTCCCATGGGGCCAAAGCAATAGGAATCAGCGGAAAAGATGCCCATTTTCTTAAAGCAAAACCGAAAGACGAAGCGAAATTCGGTCTGACAGGTCGTGTTGAGAGTGTGAAGGCCGATGTCATTCATAACCTGTTGCGCGAAGGGTTCATTCCGGTTATCGCTCCCATCGGAGCAGACGATGAAGTAGGGCATCCGGGCTACAACATCAATGCCGATCTTGCAGCATCTGCTATTGCCGCGGCAATCGGCGCATGCAAAGTGATTTTTATGACCGATACGCCGGGCGTGTTGAATAACAACAAAGAGCTTCTCTCAACGCTAAGTGAAGCGCAAGTCGAAACGCTGAAAGGCAATGGGACGATTCACGGCGGCATGGTTCCAAAAGTGGATGCATGTCTCGAAGCCGTAGATGGCGGTGTGAAAAAAGCCCATATTATCGATGGGCGGATCGAGCATGCGATCTTGCTTGAAATTTTCACCTCAGATGGTGTGGGGACACAAATTACCCTCTAAGCCATCCCTGAGAGCCCCTTTGCTATAATCCTATAAAAATTTTAAAAGTAGAACCATGAAATTTATTGAAACGCGCGGAAATGACGGAATCCATTCACAGGAAATTACTTTTTCAGAAGCAATTTTAAGCCCGATCGCTTCGTTTGGCGGTTTGTATGTCCCAAAAGAGCTCCCGATGCTTGGAGAACCGTTTTTAACGAAACATATAGGTTCTAGCTATAAAGAATTGGCGTCTGATCTGCTTTCTACTTTGGATATCGATATTGAGCCTTCGGTCATTGCCGAAGCACTTTCGTTGTACGATAAATTTGATGATCCTAAAAATCCGGTTCCCGTTGTCAAAGTGCGTGATGACCTGTATGTCAGCGAACTGTATCATGGTCCTACACGCGCATTTAAGGACATGGCACTACAGCCGTTTGGTGTCGTACTCTCGTCGATCGCTCAGAAACGGGGTGAAGAGTATCTTATCCTTGCAGCGACGAGCGGTGATACCGGTCCTGCAGCGCTTGATACTTTTAAAAACCGTCCCAATGTCCGTGTCGTATGTCTCTATCCGGATGGGGGGACCTCAGATGTTCAACGGTTACAAATGGTCACGGAGGATGGAAGCAATCTAAAAGTTATTGGAATCAAAGGGGATTTTGATGATGCTCAAAGCGCATTGAAACGTTTGTTGGGTTCTGCAAGTTTCAAAGAGACATTAAAAGCCAAAAATATCTCTTTGTCGGCAGCCAATTCGGTCAACTTCGGACGTATTATTTTCCAAATTATTTATCATATCCACAGCTATCTTGAGCTGATTCGCCAAAACGTTATCACGATGGGCGAAAAAATCTATCTGGATGTACCGAGCGGAAATTTCGGTAATGCTCTAGGGGGATATTATGCATATAAAATGGGGCTTCCGGTTGAAAAAATTATTATTGCTTCAAATGAAAACAATGTATTAACCCGTCTTATCAATACCGGCCGTTATGATCTGCGCGGCGAAAAAGTGATTCCCACTACGTCGCCCGCGATGGATATTTTGATCTCCAGTAACATCGAACGGATATTATTCGATCTTTTCGGGACGGAGAGAACCAAAACGTTGATGGAATCGTTAGAGAGTGATCGTTATTATGCGCTTTCGGATGATGAGACGATGAAACTGCAAGCACTGTTTGCGGCCGACTATTGTAACGGAGCGGAGGGGAAAGGGTACATCAAAGAAGCGTATGACAGCGGTTATTTGATGGATCCTCATACCGCTACGTGTTTTAAAGCCTACGATTGCTGCGCAACGAAGCCGATTAAAACGATCGTTTATTCTACGGCAGAGTGGACAAAATTCTCTCCGACGATAGCCAATGCTCTTACGGGAGAGAGTGATGCTAACGATATAGATGCGCTCAAATCGATTGCGCAGACGGCACATATCGCCATCCCTGCCGTCATACAAAACCTTTTTTCAAAACCGGTTACACAAGATACCGTCATTGATAAAGAGGATATCGAAAGCGAAATTCTCAAATTCCTGTAGCCCCTTATGGGTTAGCTGCTGATGTTGGATTATACATCATATTCTCTTCCGAGCTCAGATCGGGTTACTTTGAGCCGTTGTGCCAATACCCGCGCAAGTGACTGCATAAACTGAAAAGACGCTTTTTTGTGACGTACTGAAAACAGATCAAACGCTTCGCGTGTGATACTGTATAGATCGGTATCGGCAGCGGCAATCGCATCGGTATAATGGGGGCTTCCTTCCAAAAATGAAAATTCTCCGAAAAAGTTGCTTTGTCCAAGCGTATTGAGGTGAACGCTTTTTTGCTCGGAAAAGGGAAGCATGATTCTGACCGATCCGCGGCGAATCAGAAAAATTTCACCTTGTGAATCACCTTCGGAATAGATGAGATCCCCTTTTTTATAGGATCGGATTTCAAGAAGGTTTTGCAACTCTTCCAAAGTATCTTTTTGGCGTCCTTTAAACAGATCAAAATCGTGCAGTTCCAGCAGTCTCTCGGCTTTTTGGTTGATCAGGGTTTCTTTGATGAGTTTGTTTTCTACCCATTCGATGGCATCATCCAAATCGTCAAAAAGGATGATGGGACTCAAATGCTTCAGCAGACCCACTTGATTGAAATAGCTTTCGAGATCATCGCCGGTCGGGAGTTTATGAGGCAATCGGCTTAGAACCAGATAACCGTTTCGGTCATGAAGAATATCTTTGATCTGCAGAAGGATATGCGCTGCGGTCAGATCGACGGTCTGTACCCGCTTCATATCCAGAATAATGTATTTTTTGTGTTTCAGATCCTCTCGCAGCATCGTATAAAGCTGATTGGCTGTACCAAAAAAGAGACTGCCGTGTAGTTCATAAACCGAAAATTTATCCCGTTGCAGTTGTAAACTATCCTCTTCTTCACGGTTACGCATCCGTTTGCTTTTTGCCTCTAAGCCATCCATATGGCGATACATGACAGAGGTGTTGATTTGCTGGGTGATGTATAAGACGACCGCCATAATGACCCCAACACCTGCGGCGGCAATAAGACTGATCCAGAGGGCTGTTACGGCAACGGCTGTAATAATCAGAAAATCAAGGGCCGTTTTACGTGATTTGATCAATCTGACACTGCGTTTATCGATCATACGAAAGGCAATGACGATTAGAATACCCGCCAAGGATGCAACGGGTATCCAGGCAATATAGGTACCCAGAACCACAAAAGCGGTAATGGCCATGAACCCTTCGATTAGGCCGGAAACACGAGAAGAGGCACCGCTGGAAATGTTGACCAGTGTTGCTCCCATCGTACCTGATCCCGGCATTCCGCCTATCAAGGTTGATGCAATATTGCCAGTACCCTGTGCTATGAGCTCTTTATTGGAATCGTGAAAAGAATGGGTCATTGAATCCAATATGAGACAGGTTTTCAACGTATCGATGGAGAGGAGGGCGGCAAGGGTCAAGGCCGGGAAAAAAAGGATCGAAATATTCTCCCAAGAAAGGATCCGAAGCTCCTTAAACCGTCCCGTCAGCGTCTGGATAAAATCAATACCTTCACTCCCCCCAAGCGTTCCAATGATAAACGGACTGTTGAGATTGAGTAACGAGGAATCAATCGTCCCCAGCAAAAAATAGGAGATCGTTCCCACCGTCAATGCGGCAATAACGGCGGGGATGGAGCGGAATTTTTTACCGGCGATGACCATGGCCACAATCGTCACAAAACCGACGAGCATACTTTCCCACTGCCAACTAAAAGGGTTTTGAACACTGTCCCAAAAATGATAACCTTGAGGGGAACCTAAAAATATGGGTGTTTGCGATGCAATGATAAAGAGACCTATGCCGCTGAGATAGCCGCTGACAACGGGGAAAGGCATATATTTTATCAATCGGCCTAATCCAAGTACCCCAAAAATGATTTGAAAGAATCCGGCCAAGAGCGCTATGACCATAAGCATGATAAAGATAATATCCGGATGGATCCCATGGGTAATGTATTCTAGTGCGAATGCTGATAAAACCGCTGCAGCAGGGGCACTGGGCGCCGAGATTAAACGATTGGTCCCTCCCAAAAGAGCAGCAATGATGCCAATCGCGGCTACTCCTAAAATACCTGCAATCGCTCCATAGGCCGCATAATGTCCCCCAAGTGTTGCGTAGATCGTCACACCAAAGGCAATCGCAGCAGGCAAAGCAACCAGCATGGCTGCCGTTCCTCCCCACAAATCACCTAAAATATCTTTAGATTTGAAAATAGACGGAAAAACCAAGATCACCCTTTTTCATTAAAATCTTGATCTTTTTTAAGCGACATGATTGACTCCATCCGGCTTATTTCTTCATCTCCGCGGATGAGGATTTTTTTCGAAGTTTGTAAATCCAGTTTATGATTAGAAGGGTATTGAATCGTGGACAAAATATGTTTTATACAATTGAGTCTGGCTTTTTTCTTGTTGTCAGAGCGGATAATGATCCACGGAGCCGTTTGGGTGTGGGAGGCGCGAAGCATCGAATATTTTGCATCGGTGTATGCATCCCATAGCTCTTGCGATTTAGCATCCACGGGTGAGAGTTTGAACTGTTTGAGCGGATCCGTTTTACGTTCTTTAAATCGGAGAGCCTGCTGTTTTTTGGAAACTGAAAAATAAAATTTAAAGAGGATGATCCCTGAATTGACGAGCATCTTTTCAAATTCACCGACATGATCTAAAAACTCCTTATGCTCATCTTCGGTACAAAATCCCATAACCGGTTCAACACCGCCGCGATTGTACCAACTACGGTCAAAAAATACGATTTCGCCGGCGCTGGGAAGATGTTGCGCATAACGTTGAAAATACCACTGTGTTTTTTCGATATCGGATGGCTTTTCGAGTGCCACGATTCGTGCCCCGCGCGGATTGAGATGCTCGGTGATCCGTTTAATGGTTCCTCCCTTGCCGGCGGCATCGCGTCCTTCAAAAATCATGAGAATTTTTAGACCTTTATCCTTGACATGATTTTGGAGTTTGAGCAGTTCGATTTGCAGTTTTTTGAGCTCTTCTTCGTATTCGATGGTCGTTGTTTTGATCCAAATGGGAAGACGCTTTTGTCGGCTATCGTTTTTCCGTTGCTCTATTTTTTGTTCTTCAGGGGTTAACCGATGATCCGGATGGATGATATCGTCCACATTTTTG
Organism: Sulfuricurvum sp.; assembly: GCA_036277435.1. Lineage (GTDB taxonomy): Bacteria > Campylobacterota > Campylobacteria > Campylobacterales > Sulfurimonadaceae > Sulfuricurvum. Next base: position 3,991 of record DASUMY010000075.1, on the reverse strand, counting down.
GTTTCGGCTATTTCATGTCTTGCCATCGAATTTTTTGAATCCATATTACCTCTATGGTTTTTTTTTCATTGTAACTCAAATCATTTTAAAGTGAGGATTTTATGAGCTCATCGAGTTTATCCGCCTCTTGGGTAGATGCAAAACAAGCGTTTTCTCCGCAAATTAAAAACGAGGTGAGCGTATCATCCCGTTTCGTAAGAACAAAGGGGTAGGTGAGGGATGGAAGCGGATTTGATACGATGTTTGTTTGGGACACTTTGATGATGCGGTCCCCTTTTAAATAGCGAATGGTCTGTTCGGTAAGTTTGGGATAATAGATCGGGGTTTTCATCAATTTGATCGAGACATATTCGAGACTTTTGAAAGCGAAATGACGGTATTTGCCATCGATCAAACTGCCTAAACTCAATAATACATCGACGATTACGGCCATAGCACTCGGATAGGAGCCGTCATCCAACTCTGCAATTGTCGGGAACGTGCCGCGGCTGAAATACCATGCCCCGTTTTCGTAAAACAGTTCCAGCGCTTTATTCACCAGCATTTGCGCTTGAATGAGATAGTGCTCTTCCAGCGTTCGCTGGTATCCCTCAATCAACGCATCGGCCAAGTAGGCATAATCTTCCAAAAAGGCTTCGATTTTAGGGCGTTTATGAACAAGAGCCGTGTGATATAACTGTCCTTCTATCATCATGGTTGAGAGGAGTGCTTCAAGCGATGCAATCGCCGCGTTGTGATAGTGCGGAATTTGACGTCCCAAAACGAAAAGGGCTTTGATCATCATCGCGTTCCAGGCAACATTGATTTTTTTATCGATAAAAGGGTAGATCCGTTCTTTTCGTAGCTTTTTCGCTTCGCAGACAAATTGCTCAAACCATTGGGGACGTTCCAAGCTTTTCAGTGTAACGATGCAGTGTCCTTCAAAATTGCCTTCGGGTGTAGCACCGATCAATGCTGCCGCATCCTCAATGTTGTCAACCGCGCAATTTTTTAGTGCTTCTAAAATTTCCTCATAACGGTAAACAAAAAATTTCCCCTCTTCACCTTCGGTGTCCGCATCACTGGCACTGTAAAAAAGGTTATCTTCCATCATAAAGCCCATCATGAAATCAGCCGTTTCCGCAGCACATCTGACATACAACGGATTATCGAAATAGATGCCGGCGTGTGCGTATAATTCACACAGAAGGGCGTTATCATAGGTCATTTTTTCAAAATGGGGTATGAGCCATGTCTCTTCCGTGCTGTAGCGGCAAAATCCGCCGTCTATGAGATCATACATCCCTCCCCGCGCCATTGCGTCCAGAGTATGTGAGATGATAGTACGGCGCTGCAAATCGGGTTCCATACGCTCCAACGCCATGAGTGTTTTAAGCGTCGAGCTGTGGGGAAATTTCGGGGCTTTGGAAAAGCCGCCGTTGATCTCATCAAAATTGTGAGATGCTTGGGTATCGAAGGTAGTCATGATCTTGTCGTTGAGATGGGTGGCTTGTGTCGGAGTCTCTTTGGGACGCAAAAATCCGCTGATCTCATCCGCATTTTGGAAGAGTTTTTCATCATTTTGTGCGACTTTGTCGGCAATGATCGCCGTTAGGTCGCTAAATCCCATCATGTGATCACGGCTTTTGGGGGGAATGTAGGTGGCGGCATAAAACGGTTTGTTTTCAGGCGTACAAAATATCGACAGAGGCCAGCCGCCTGAGCGCCGATTAAGGAGGACATGAAGCTCCTGAAAATGTTTATCGATGTCGGGGCGCTCTTCGCGGTCTACTTTGATGCAAATAAAGTGTTGATTGACAAATGCGGCGATCTCTTCATTTTCAAAAACATCATGTTCCATGACATGGCACCAGTGGCAGCTGCTGTAGCCGATGGATATAAAAATTGCTTTATGTTCACGTTTGGCTCGCTCAAACGCTTCATCACACCAGCCATACCAGTCAAACGGATTATCTTTGTGTTGTTGGAGATAGGGGGAATCTTCGAGTGCAAGGCGGTTGGACATACAATACTCCGTAAATAAGTGGACAAAGTGTAGCATCGCTGGCTATAAGAAAGCTGAAATATATTAACAATGTTTCCGAAAAAGGAATGTTAGCCGTAAATAGGGTAAAATTATGGATTATTAGCCAATCAAAGGTTCCATTATGCGCATATTATTTTTCATGTTCTTTGCTATTTCCCTTTTTGGAGTCGGTTTTTTGATGCCGGAAGAGGCATTCAAACCGAGAATCACTCTTGCGGATCCTCAGACGATCGGAGTGGAAATTGATTTGGGAGATCAGATTTATCTCTATAAAGACAAACTCATAATCGAAGATGCCGATCCAAAAGACGGCATCGATTTTAAGTCGGTCAGTATGGGAAAATCGGTAGAGCATGAAGGGGTGCAAATTTTTGAGAACTCCCCTGCCATTCGTATCGCGCTGTCGAAAAAGGGGATCGTGAACGGAGATCGCAACGTTAAAGTTAAACTTTCGTATCAGGGGTGCTCGGCGGCGGGATTATGCTATGAGCCTCAAGAAACCGTTTTGGATATTATGGTGGATATGGACCAGCTGGCATCATCACAGACGGATGAACCTTCGGTCATAAAAGCGGATGCGGTTGAAAAAAAAGAGCTGCCTAAACTTGCCGTTGCAGAGGAAAAACCGATTGTGCCGCAAAAAGCCGCTTCGGAAACCGACAAAATCGCGAGCGTGATTGAAGGGGGGAGTGTTTGGTTAATTATCATCAGTTTTTTTGGTTTCGGATTATTACTCTCGTTAACCCCGTGCGTTTTCCCGATGATTCCGATTATTTCATCGGTAATTATGGCTCAAGGTGAGGGGATCGGAACGAAAAAAGCATTTTGGCTCTCATTGGTCTATGTATTGGCGATGGCGGTTGCGTATACGATTGCAGGTGTTCTCGCCGGGCTATTCGGGGCGAATTTGCAAGCCGCGTTTCAAACCCCATGGATTATTACCCTGTTTGCTCTCATCTTTGTCGTTCTGTCACTGTCGATGTTTGATGTGTATGAACTTCAGGTTCCCAACTTCATCCAATCACGGATTTCACGCCTTAGCGGTCAGAAAGGGGGGATGATCGGTGTTGCCATCATGGGCTTCTTATCGGCGCTGATTGTCGGGCCGTGTGTCGCGGCACCGCTTGCAGGAGCACTTATTTATATCGGCCAGACGGGAGATGCACTCTTAGGCGGGGTAGCATTGTTTGCTTTAAGTATCGGGATGGGTGTCCCGTTGCTGATTGTCGGAACGACGTCTGGGAAGTTTATGCCTAAACCTGGGATGTGGATGGATACGATCAAAGCAGCGTTTGGTGTGATGCTGCTGGGTATCGCGATTTGGATGATGAGCCGTATTGTGGATGCCAGTATCACCCTTATGCTATGGGGTATATTATCTGTTTTTGTCGCGGTGAATATAGGGACGTTTGAATCAGCAACTCAACATAAAGCATGGGGAATTGACCGTAACGCCAAAGCGTTCGGATTCCTCATTTTACTCTATGGAATGGTATTGATTATCGGGGGAATGGCCGGTGCCAAAAATCCGATGAACCCTCTTCAGCCATTTGTATCGGCGCAGGGTTCCGTTAACAGCGATGCGTCTGAACATAAGAGATTTGAAAAAATTACGTCGATCGAAGAGCTTGATGCGATTCTTGCGGAGAATAAAGGGAAACGGGTCTTGGTTGATTTTTACGCCGACTGGTGTACCGCATGTAAAGAATATGAAGAAAAAACATTCAGTGATAAAGCCATTAAAATAAAGATGGATGAATTTGTTTTGGTTCAAGTCGATGTTACGGCTAATGATGAAGCTTCGAATGCAATCACGAAAAAATTCGGTATTTTCGGACCTCCGGCTATTTTGTTTTTTGATCAAAACGGTTCGCTGATGAATGAAGCAACGATTATAGGATTTAAAGAGCCCAAAGAATTTTTAGATCACTTAGGAGGTTTAAAATGAGAAAAGCGTTAATACTC
>DASUMY010000074.1:0-10596 GCA_036277435.1 Sulfuricurvum sp. | reverse complement strand
GGTATCCAAAGCGAGCTTCACAGCGACGTCACGATTACCTCGTTCACCCCTTCTTTATGGAAAACACTCCAGCACATTCACCCCATCGAGCTTTCCAAAGGGGAATACTACGATGCCGAAGTGCGCACCGTTACGCATATCATCTACGATACGGCACTCCATGTCTCTACGGACATTGAGATTCCCTGGTATGCGGCGGTTTTGGATACCCAGCGCCAGTACGCAGGGGTGAACACTACCCTCTCGTTGAACTACAGCGATAATCATATCCTCATCGATCAGTACCGTTTGGATATTGCCAACCATATTGTCACCTCAAAACGCCCCTCCACTCTCCACTTGGATGACAAGGGGCACCTCATCATCGATGAAGTGTGGATTTTCGATGCACTGCTGTTGAATGGAACCGTCGACACCGATACGTTAACGACCCAACTGACGCTTCATTCGGATCGTTTCAGCTACGAGGGGCCCGAGGGGGAAGCCCATGTTGCCGCCGATCTGCTTTTCACACGGGATGAACACAGTGTCCAAACCCTCTCCGGTCATCTTCGGCTGCTGGATGGCAAAATCACCTATCTGCCGCTGCAGCAGTTCAAAGTGATGGACGATGACGTCATCATCGTTCAGGATGTTCGCCCCCCCAGCACTACCTCTTTGTTTATGAATATTCAAGTCACCGCCCAAAAACCGCTCCACTATCTCACCAAAGAGCTGGATGTACTGATCCATCCGGACATTACCCTCTGGAAAGAGTCCACCGGGCCCGTCCAAATCCTCGGGATGCTGACGATTCCCAAAGGATCGGCGACAACGAGCGGAAAAGAGTTTGACATTAAAGAGAGTCATCTCTACTTCGCAGGGGGAGATGCCATCAACCCGTATCTTGATTTTACGATCGATCATGAAGTGGACTACAAAAAAATCCATATCTACATCACCCATACGCTCGATTCACCGATCTTTTTGTTCAGTTCGGACCCCTACATGAGCCAAAACGACATCATGAGCTATCTCCTTTTCGGAGCGCCGGCCGCCTCTACGCTCAGCACAGGACAAAGCAGTACGGCGATGAAAACCGATGCCACCAATTTTATGCTGGGTGCGGGGGTCAAAGGACTCATCAACAGCGCGACCAAAATTCAAATCGACACCATGAACATTCTCACTACACAAGAGGGGGGAATGGGATTCGAAGTGGGGGCGCATTTGAATAAAGATTTGCGTGTACTGTATAAAAACGATACCCTCTCCAGCGTATTGGTGCAGTATCAGCTGAACCGCTGGCTGCGCCTTGATGCCGATATTCACGAATTGGGGCAGGGGATCAATGCGATCTACATCAAAGATTTCCGCGATTTTCTCCCTCACAACCGTGTCCAAAAAGAGAAACCTTGATGTACGTCAATAACACTCTTTATCCCAAGCGTTATACTCTCATTTAAAAAAGGGACGATGATGATTTTAGAATTTATGAGAGACGATCACCGCACATGTGATCACTACTACACCGATGCCGAAAATGCCCTCGCTGCAAAAAAAACAGAAGAGGGAAAAGCACTGTTTGACCGGTTTGTCCGTGCAACGCTGCACCACTTCGACATGGAAGAAAAAGAGCTGTTCATCACGTTCGAAAAACGGACGGGAATGATGGGGGGTCCCACACAGATGATGCGGTACGAGCATCAGCAGCTGCGTTCTCTTTTGGAATCGATGCACAAAGCATTGGACGAAAACCGCCTCAGCGATTTTTTTGGGCTGGGAGAGTCCATGATGATCATGCTGCAGCAGCATAACATGAAAGAGGAGCAGATGCTCTACCCGATGATTGACCGAACACTGGGAGGCGATGCGGCATTGATGATCGAGACCCTCAAGGGTATGGAGGGATGATTCTCCTCGATACGCGGGAATACGACCATCCAACACCGTTGGAAATGGCCGTCGACACCTTCAAAACACTGAACGGTTCAGAGGTAATGCACATGATCCACCGACGTGAACCGCTCCCCCTCTTCGAGATTGTCCGCAACCAAGGAGGACGCCACTTCTCCTATCAAGAGGCCGATGGGATATGGCATATCTTCATCACCCGCGATCCCGAGCTGCACTTGGAGCAATACCGTGTTTAACCAAGGGCTTTCACTCGATCAAGCGCCCCCCATCTCGGTCGTGTTGCGCTTTTTCCTCACCGTCCCTCTGTTCGGCCTCCTCCTTTCCCTCATCATGATCCTTTATCCGCACGAAGTGCTGACCCCGACCCATCCTGTTTCGCTGGGCGCTATTCATCTGCTGTTCTTAGGGGTCATTTCGATGAGTATGATCGGTGCTTTGTTTCAGATGCAAAGCGTCCTGGGAGGGACCCCCATCCCCTCGCCAGTAGGTAATTCCTTGATCGTTCACACCCTGTTCGCTGCCGGGGTTCTTGCCCTCTGCGGTGCTTTTTTCTTTTCACAGCCGGCAGGGTTTGTCATTGCCGCCGTGCTGCTGGGGAGTGCGATCGTTTTTTTTGCACAGCTTCTGCTGAACCTCCTGTTTAAAGCCGTCTCCCACGATACCCTGCGAGGGATGCGTCTGGCCGTTATCTCCCTTTTGGTCACGGCACTGCTGGGAGTCGTCATGGCTACGGCCTACGCCAACGAAACGTTCGGAAACTATCACGACGTCTTGCGTGAGTCCCATTATTCACTGGGACTCATCGGATGGGTTGGTGCCCTTATTGTTGCCGTTGCTTTTCAGGTTGTGGAGATGTTTTACGTCACAACGTCGTACTCTTCCTGGTGCAAACGCAATGCATTTCGTATCATCACCGCTTCACTCTTTCTCAAAATCGTGTTTCTCTTTGCCCGCCTGCCGTTTGTTTGGGTGTTTGATCTCGTGTTAGCGGCATTGATGCTGGGATTTGCCGTTACGACGGTCAGAAGATTGAGAGAGCGCAAACGGCGTGTTAGTGATGTGAGCATCTGGTTTTGGGGCACGGGGATGGGGCTGTTGCTAATTTCGCTCATGGCCCACCTCGCCTATCTCTACTGGGCCCTGGAGTCTTTGGAAACGACGGCACTGATTTCCTTTGCCCTTTTTGCCCTCTCAATCATACTGGGGATGATGAGTAAAATTGTCCCCTTTTTGATTTGGTTTCATCTGAGTGCCCAAGGGTTTATGGAAACGCCGATTATGTCGAATATTATTCCGGCACGCCGTAACCAACTCCTCTTTGCCCTTTTCGGCATCAGTGCCCTTTTTGCCTTAGTATCCCCCGCATACTCCTCTCTCCTTTCCTTTTCCGGAGGAGGGTTTTTGGCCCTGTTTGGCTTGCTCGGATACAATCTCACCCGCGCGGCCAATCTCTATGCCCATACGAAAGCCACAGGGACCCGCTTTGAGATGAGTATGCATAACGCAGCAGCATCCTGATTTTTTAACGCGAATCGCCCCATCAAACGCTATAATAATTTATTATCTCGATAAAAAAGGCTCTATTGATGGATTCGTTATTTATACAAAACAGCGTCCTTTCCCTCTTTTTGGGCTTTTTGATCGGATTACAGCGGGAAATGCATACTCTTTATTCTCATAAAATCCAGGATTTCGGAGGGGCTCGAACGTTCTCCATCATCGCTCTTTTCGGATTTTTATCCTCATGGATCACCTCTTTTGTCCCCTATTTTTTCCTGATTGCCGCGGTGGCTGTCGGATTATTGCTGATCGCGGCGTACATCGTCAACAGCATTTCAAATGTCGAAAAAGGGTCCACGACCGAAATAGCGGCACTCGTCACCTTTGTCATCGGTGCCATGCTCAATTTCACCCCGCCTCTCTTTCCCGTTTTTATCGCGATCATGCTTCTGTTTGTCCTCAATATCAAAGACAAAGTCCAGGAGTACCAGCAAACCATCACCAAACATGACCTTAGCGCCGCCATTTTGTTTCTGGTCATGACCTTTGTCATTCTCCCTATCCTCCCTGATAGAACCGTCGATCCTATGGGATTGGTCAATCTGCATCGGATTTGGATCATGGTCGTCCTCGTAGCCGGAATCTCTTTCTTCGGCTACATCGCCATCCGCATGTTCGGTTCGGCTTTCGGAATTGGGATTGCAGGGTTGTTCGGCGGACTCGTCTCCTCAACTGCCGTAGCCATGAGTATGGCACGGCGGATTCACGAAAATGGCTTTTTAGTCAAAAATTTAGCCCTTGCCATTACCCTCGCTTCCTCCATGATGCTCATCCGTGCCGGCTTTGAAATATGGGTTATCAACCCCGCTCTGACCGCTCCGCTGATACTCCCTATTGTGATCGGGTCACTGTCGGGATTCGCCTATATCGGGATCATCTATGCCACCTCTAAGCGCGAACGTATTCCTCAAAATATAGAGTTCAAAAATCCGTTTGATCTAAAAGAGGCGCTCATCATGGGGCTCATATTTGGCGTCACCCTGGCGCTGATCAGTCTGGCTAACCGATATGCAGGAGACCTGGGGGTGTATGCCGTCGCTTTTGTCTCCGGCGTTGCCGATGTCGATGCGATTATCCTCTCCCTCTCCTCGTTAGCCAAAAATGGGTTGGCGCATAGCACGGCACACTATGCCATCCTCTTCGCCATCATTGCCAATACCTTGACGAAGATGGGGTTGGTTCTCTTTTTTGGAACCATAGAGCTCTTCCGTCTCGTTTTTGTCTACTACCTTATCTCCATAGGGACGTTCACCGCAACGGCCCTTTTGATCCTGTAATCAAGGAGAACAGGTTACCTAATCCCCCCCTTAGTCGAATCATGCTAAAATTTTAAATAATGATGCAAACCATACCCATTGAAACCTTTCTGGACACGATACACGCCTACGATCTCATCATCGATGCGAGAAGCCCGCACGAATACCGTGAATCGCATATCCCCCTATCTCAAAATTTCTATGCCCTGAGCGATGAAGAGCATGCCCTTGTGGGGACCGCCTACAAACAAATATCCCCGTTTGAAGCCCGTGTGCAGGGGGCGTCGTATGTCTGCCTCAACGCGGCACGCCATATTCACGACATCTATCCCGCCTACACCCCCAACTCGAAAATCGCCATCTATTGTGCCCGCGGAGGGATGCGATCCTCGTCTCTGGGGACGATTCTCTCCAGTATCGGCTATCCGATAGACCGTGTCATCGGGGGATACAAATCGTATCGAACGGTTATCACCCACTATCTTGAGAACCTCCCCTCCTTCAATTTTATTACCCTCGCAGGGTTCACCGGATGCGGCAAAAGCGATCTGCTGCATGAGCTGGAAAATGTCATTGATCTCGAAAAAATGGCCAACCATTACGGCTCGGTCTTCGGTGATGTCAGCGGCGATCAACCCACCCAAAAAGAGTTTCAGAACCGTTTGGCCCATGCGCTGTTCGCTTTGCAATCCGACACCGGCGCATTCATCGAAGCCGAAAGCAAGCGGATCGGAAAAATCAATCTCCCCAGCACCCTCTATCACCAGATGGAATCGGGATTCCGCATTGAGATCACCGCCCCCATAGAACAGCGCGTAGAGCGGATTCGGTTCATGTATGACCACATGGATACACCCTTTTTTATGGAGCGGATGGAGCGTATTTCCCCCTACATCAGCCGTGAAGACAAAGCCGCCAGCATCGCCGCATTCGAGAACGGAGACCTCTCCCGTGTTGCCGAAATCTTACTGACCCAGTATTACGATAACGTCTATAAAACGACCCTCAAACCCGCCATGACACTCTGCAACGACAACCCGGCCAAAACGATTGAAATCCTCAAAGGAATTCAAAATGAACACCGACGCTAAACTGACCAAGTTTGTCCGTGCTTCGGGATGCGCCGCCAAGCTCTCCCCCGGTTCGCTGGAAAATGTCACGTGCCATCTCAAATCGTTTCATCAGGATCTGCTCGTCGGATTCGAGGGGAACGAAGATGCTGGGGTGTACCGGATCACGGACGATCTCGCCATGGTGCAAACGGTCGATTTCATCACCCCCGTTGTCGATGATCCGTTTATCTACGGGCAAATTGCGGCGGCCAATTCCCTCAGCGATGTCTTTGCCATGGGAGGCGATGCCAAAACCGCCCTCAATATCGTCGGGTTTGACGGTAAAAATCATCCCACCGAGATTCTCACCGAAATATTACGCGGCGGACAAAGCAAGGCGCACGAATGCGGCGCCGTCATCGTCGGGGGGCATACGATTGAAACCCCGGAGATGATTTACGGTCTTTCATGTACCGGATTCGTCCATCCGAACAAGATACTGCGGAACAATACCCTCAGAGAAGGGGATTTGATCCTCTTGACCAAACCGCTGGGATTGGGGATTTTGACGACCGCCATCAAAGCCGATCTTTTGGACAATGCCGCTGTCCTGCGCGTCGCGGAGACCATGCGTACGCTCAATTACAAAGCCTCCCTCATAGCACGCGAATTTGATGCCCATGCGTGTACCGACGTAACGGGATTTGGATTTTTGGGACATTTGCAGGAGATGAGCGCGGGGATGCTGTCGATTGACGTCAATGCGTCGGCCGTCCCGTTTTTTCCCGAAGCGCTCACGATGGCCTCCATGGGGATCATCCCCGCAGGAAGCTACGCCAACCAAGAATATCTCGCCTCCAAAGTCCGTTTCAAACGCTCCATCGGGGCCGATCTGGAAATGGTCCTTTTTGATGCGCAGACCTCAGGAGGTCTGTTGATCGCAGCTACGCCCGAAAATGCCCAAAAGATGGTTGAACGCTGCAAAAACGAGGGGATACCCGCCGCCATTGTTGCATCCGTGGCTGCCAAATCCGATACCGATATTATTGTAGGATAACACAATGCAGCGACGAGAATTTATACAAAAAACAGCCCTTACGGGGCTCATCTGCTGTACCCCCGCTTCTTTGAGCGCGGCACCGATACCGACAACCCTTGCGCTTTACGACATTCAATGGAGTTTTGATCTCTCCCGCTACCCTACTAACAATATCTCTCTCTGGGTCCCCCTCCCCTCCGATATCTCGGGATTTCAAACCGTTCTGGAGAAGGGAAGCCGCAGCAATGCGACAGAGAGTTTTGAAACATCTCATAACCGTTATGATTCCCGTACGCTCTATGCCCACTGGGATACCACGGATGCGGCCAAAATCCTGAGCCTCCAATTCAAAGTAGCGTTACGCGACCGTCAATGCGATTTCAAGCCCAAACGACTCTGTTCGGACACCCTTGAGCAATCACGTCTGTTTTTAGCCCCATCAGCCCATCTTCCGACCGACGGTGCCGTTGCCAAAGCGGCCCGTACCATTGTCGGAACAGAGAAAAATCCCCTCAAAAAAGCGCGGAAAATCTACGACTGGATTATTGAACACAGCTATCGCGATGAGAGCGTCCAGGGGTGCGGCGTAGGAAGCCCCAACGGGATGCTGGCGCAGCTGGAGCGTGATGGGCGAATGGGGGGAAAATGCCTCGATATGTCGGCGCTATGCGTTGTCCTGATGCGCGCATCCGGCATCCCGGCGCGTGAGGTGATGGGAATTCGGGTCGGGCCTTCTCGTTTTTCGAGCGCTTTCGGTGCCCAAGAGAATATCACCAAATCCCAGCACTGCAAGGTGGAGTTTTTTATAGAGACCCTGGGATGGATACCGTGCGATCCCGCCGATATCACCAAACTGATCCTCACAGAGGGGATCGATCAAAACTCCCCTCGTGTGCGTGAACTGGCAAACCTATTTTTCGGATTTTGGGAAAACAACTGGATGGCGCTCAATCATGCCAGAGATTTTGATCTGTACCCTGCCAATACCCAAGGCTCTCTCGACTCGTTCGGATATCCCTATGCCGAAGCGGGCGGGGAGTATATCGATCCGTTTGACCCCTCAGCCTACCGCTATACTATCCGCTCTCAGAAAGTGCTTTTATGATCCTTGATTGTCGTGATATGGAGTGCCCCCGTCCCGTACTCGAGACCAAAAAAGCGCTCGATGCATTGCCCGAAAACGCAACCCTCATTGTGCAGGTCAATACCCTCTCAGGGCGTGAAAACTGCAAACGGTTCGCCCTCTCGCAAGGGTGTACCTTTACCGAAGAGCACCTTGAAGAGGGCTCTGTACGTCTCACGATCGTGAAGGGGATGGGATACGTAGAAAATCTGGACGATGAGAACCCCGTGGATACGATGATTCAGCACGAGCGCAAAAGCGCCGTGCTGGTCCTCTCGGGCGCATTGATCACCGCGCTGCTCTCCGCCTCATGCTGTTTGGTGCCGACGCTGTTTATGGTTTTTGGAATCTCGTTTGCCGGAATCATCAATGTCGCCGCCATTCAGGAATATCGCTGGCTATTGACGGCCGCCGCCGCCGTCATGCTGGGTATCGGTTTTTACCAGATGGTCATCAAAAAACAGATCGAATGCGACTGTGAGCCCAGCCTCACCTCCAAGCTCCTCCTAATCCTTTTTTGGACCCTTTTTCTAGCCAGCCTCGCCGCCCTCTTTTATCCCTATTATGAGGGGTGGATATGGGGCGAATAATCTTCAGCTTGCTGCTGGTATCCTCTCTGGCATACGGACGCGAATGGAGACTCCATATTCAAGGGATGCACTGCATCGCCTGTACCCTTGCCGTTAAAAAAGCGCTGATGGGGGTCAAGGGGGTCAAAGAGGCCAACGTCAACTTCAAACACGAAACGGCAATCGTCAGTGCCGAAGAGACAGTGACCTTGCGCATGATGCAAAACGCCGTTGCCCAAACGGGATATACGGCAACGTTAGCGGCCAAACAGTAATATTCTGCCGTAACGGACCATCCAAACGGCAAACAGCACAATCCATCCTAACGCCGCCGCATCAAAAAGCCATGGGTACGCGGCGGTAAACGCGCTGTCGATCGACAATCCGAAACGCAGCAGCACCACGACTTGCGTCCAAACAAACAAAGTGGCCGTAAGTGTGTCCGCATGCGGGGTCTGCCCCGAGTGCCCCAGCGTGACCCGTGTTCCAAAACCGATTAAAACAGTGGTTATAAATCCTAACACGAGCAGATGGGTGCCGCCAAACAGCCACGAGGTATCCGTGTAGACTTCGGCCAATTGCATCAATCCCCCCGCTATCAGCCCTATCGGAAGCCAGAACAACGCCAAATACAAGACCCATAAAATCGCAGAGGATCGGAACAAAGGGAGCTTCCAGCGTACAAACTCCCACAACAGATAACTTCCCAGCAGCAGACTCACCGCCGCTTCCGCAAGCGGAAGCATTGCCAGACTTAATCCCGTTTTCAACACCAGAAGAGCAAACACCCGCGCCACAAAATAAGGTGCGCGCACTTCCATAGAATGGCTGAAAAACGGAATCATCCGCTGCGCCGCGATAAAGGTGAGAAAAACCAAAAAGAGATGCGTCACTACAGGGCTGATTGCCGTAACCCAATTGCCGCTGTAGCCTAACACCGCTGCTGCGAATGTTATAACGAGGACAGCGTGGGCACCTATCCCGATACTGTGCGCAATCAGGATCCAGAACGGATCGCTGTTTTGGGGAGACTTTCCCGTACGATACGCCCGCAGCAATAGACTATAGGCCATGGCCTGTACGGCAAGCATGCCGACCATCGCCACGAGAACCGTCCATTCCGAAGCAACCGATCCGAGGAAAAAGAGAAGTCCGAATATCTGATACAGCCAAACGATACTTCCGTACTGCTCTTTAGAAATTGCCGCACTCATACAGAAACGGGGAAAAGTGGTAAACAAAAATCCGTGAAAGAACTGTATCAGCACAATAAACGAGAGGGTATACAGATGAAAGAGGTTTTCGGCTATGGATAGGGAAAGCGTCCCTTTATGCGATAGTGTAAACAGAACCATCGATACGATAGCCCACACCATGCCGAAAAAAAAGAAAGGCTGATGAGGCTGCGATAAAAAATAATGTTTCGGCTTTGGCGGCGGCGAAAAGGACTCAGGGATGCCCGTCGTTGTGAATTTCATCTTTATCTCCTCTAAATGATGCGTGAGTATAACGTCATAGCAGCAATGATGTATTGATTTCCGTCAAGTTTTTTTTCTTTGAAACAAGCTATAAATCCATCAAATATTCATTAAAAGGAAAACCTATGAGTTTATCACCAGAAACCATCGCTGCCGTCAAAGAAACCATCCCCTTAATCAATCAAGAGTCTGAAAACGTCACGACACGCATGTATGAAATTTTGTTTTCAAAATATCCCGAAACCAAACCCCTTTTTGCCAATGCCGACAAAGATCAGCATAAAAAACTGGCGGGGGCTATTGCCGCTTTCGCCGGCAATATCGATAATCTTGGGGTATTGGGCAATGCGGTCGAAAAAATGGCGCAGTCGCATGTGATGACACAGGTGAAACCGGCACACTATCCGATGGTTGCCGATGCACTCATCACTGCCATGGGCGACGTATTGGGGGACGCCTTTACCGAAGAACGCAAAAACGCGTGGGTTGAGGCCTATACCTTTTTAGCGAATATCTTGATGCAGCGCGAACAAGAACTGTATGCACAAAACGCCTAACCGACAGTATACGCATCTTTTTGAGAGCATTATTGCCGGAATAGGGGCGTTTGTTGGCCTCTCGCT